>NZ_JAYFEQ010000656.1:0-6619 GCF_055795085.1 Phormidium sp. CCY1219
TAGGCTGGTCAGGTGGTTAGAAGTACAAGCCCCTGGCTTTAGACATGGGGTTGGTTTCTACGGAGTCCCTGACTGCCCTTCGAGCGCATCCCTGGCGATCGACTTATGTTTCTCCGGAGCGATTTAACTGGCACCCTGATTTGGATACCAAGGCTAGTCCCTAGCATCTGCTTTTTCACCTTCACTTTACACCATTTCTCCGGAAACGAACAAGCTTGCGAAACTAAATGGCGGGCGAGGAAAGCATTGTGACAGCTCAACCGCCCTATTTCATAGATGAACCCGCCCCGGAAACCTTGCAACAAGGTTAACACAGATTGAGGCAGGTTCCCTGGTCTTTTTTCTCAGTGCTTTCGTCACCCGATTCGAGACCTATGAGACGGAAATGCGATCGCCAATTTATGCCAACCGCTGCAAAGACAGGCGGGCGGCTTCTGCCACTTGGGAATGACTATCTTTGGCTAGGTATTTTAACGCAGAAATGCTCTTTTCTGTGGGCAGATGACCCAACGCTTCCGCGAGGCGCTGTCGAACTAGCCAATCTTCTGATTGGGCAAAGCTCAAAATCCGATCGACTGCTTCCACTGCGCCGATTTCTCCTAATGCCGCGATCGCCGCTTGCTGTAGCACCACTTCTTTGCTATCCAAGGCTTTTATCAGCACCTCTTGGGCGCGCGGATTTTTTAAATTGCCCAGGGAAACTGCCGCACTAAAGCGCACTAACCAATCTGTATCTTCATAAAATGCCCGCACCAGGGGTTCAAAGGCTCTGCCATCTTCTAAATAGCCTAACGCCCCCGCCGCACCGGCGCGAATGCTGTAGTCTGGTTCGCTTTCGAGTACCTGCACCAAAATCGGAAACGATTGCGCTGTGGGTTTGACTCCCAAGGCGAAAATCGCCATCGATCGCACCTGTAGGTTCTCGTCATCGAGCACTTTTTCAATTAACGGGAATGCCTCGTCCGGCGACACATTCCGCAAAGATGCTAGGGCCACTAGGCGATCGCCGGAATTGTGACTTTCTAACCTTACCGCAATTTCGTCTAAACTAAGCTGGCTCATGGTTTCAGAAACTTTATAAAACTTTACATTTTGCCTGTCTTCATTATAGGCATATGCCTAAAATTCGGGTAGGACGGTTAATGCGGTTCGGCTGCCTTCCCGGGGCATCACCCCCCAGGGCAATTAAGAATTAACAATCGAGAAGTTGCAGCTTGCTCGATTGGCAATTGTCAATTCTTAATCCCCCCAATCCCGGCCAACAATCGCACTTAGTGTCTCACTAAGGGTCGCAAGAGGTTAACTTTGGCGTTGGAAGCGACCTAAGTGTTCTTCTCCTCGGCGCGACGGGATCGAGTCAAACGCCAATTCCAGAGAAACCAGTTCGAAATGGGGAGCAAAATACTGTTTGATTTCCTCGGGGGTGATGCCAAACGGCGGACCCCCGGGACGATTGTGGGTAAAAAACAACCCTATCACTTCCCCACCCGGACGCAACAGCGATCGCGTCACCTCCACATAAGCCTCCCGCTTGCGGGGTGGAATCGCACAAAAGCAAGTATGCTCGATAACGCAATCAAAATTCCCGGCAAATTCCGGCACCAGCTCAAAGATATCGCGCTGTAAAAATTCAGCCGCGATCGCCATTTTTTCCGCATTACGCCTCGCCGCCTGAATCGCCGAGGGAGCAAAATCAAATCCCACCACTTCAAACCCGTGGGTAGCAAACAGCAGGGCATCGTGACCCCGACCGCATCCCAACACTGCAGCGCGACCCGGAGGCGGTGCATCGGCAGAATTCAGCAATCGGGCAAACGGCGGTGCTTCCTGCCCCAGATCCCAGCGCGTGGTGCCGTCTTGGTAGCGTTGTTCCCAAAAATGGGGAATTTCGATGTCTCGATCCATAAAATTTGTGAGTGGAATCAGTCTAGTTGAGATTTAATTTTCCACCTTAGCATAGTTAGGGTGAAATGGCTAGGCAAATCTCGAACCGTGGAAATTATACAATCTAGCCGTGCGCCCCGGCATGCGGGGGGCCGATTTTCATGCCAGTGAAAGCCCAAGGCGGGTTTTTCCGCAGGGCAATCCTTAGCAAAAAAAGTAAGATTTGTCAAGTTCAATTTGAACCCTTGGCCGAGGTCTGCAAAATTGTAGATTGCCAATTTAGGATAAAAAATAAACAATTTTGAGTCGATCGCGCAAAGGCGGAGCATTCTTGTACTATGAGGGTGAAGAGTTCACAGGGAGTCCCCAAGATGAGTGCAGCAGGCACGGCAGAGAAAATCAAATTTGGCACAGATGGATGGCGCGGGATTATTGCCCAAGACTTCACCTTTGCCAACGTGCGGAAAGTAACCCGGGCGATCGCCGCCTACTTAGAGAAGGCATATGCCAAAGACAAACCGGTATTAATTGCCTACGATCCCCGATTTCTCGCCGAAGAATTTGCGCGCACAGCGGCAGAGATTTTAGCAGATTTAGGCTGGAGCGTCAAGATGAGCGATCGCGACTGTCCCACGCCAACCATTGCCTACAACGCGCGCGAGCTAGACACAGCGGGGGCCTTAATGTTCACCGCCTCCCACAACCCCGCCCCATACTGCGGCATCAAGTATATTCCCGACTACGCAGGGCCGGCCACGCCAGAAATCACCGATACGATTGTCGCCAACATTGACAGTGCCTCAGACGCACCCTCAGAAGGCAAAAACGCCGATAAAATCAGCACCTTTGACCCCAAACCCGCTTATGTAGACTATTTGTACCAGTTACTCGACGTAGAGACCATCCGCAAAGCGAAACTAAACGTCAAATACGACGCCTTATACTCCACCTCACGGGGGTACTTAGATGGGATCTTGCAACATTGCGGTTGCCAAGTCGAAAGCTTCCATACGTGGCGCGACGTATTATTTGGCGGAGGAATGCCCGAACCCAAAGGAGAGATGCTCGTCGGGTTAGTAGAATCGGTGAAAAAAGATAACGCCGATTTAGGACTGGCCACCGACGGAGATAGCGATCGCTTCGGCATCGTGGACGAAAAAGGCAACGTGTTGACGCCGAACACCATATTATTATTGCTAGCGCGGCACCTGTACAAAAACAAAGGACAAAAAGGGGCGATCGTTCGCACCGTTGCCACCACCCATTTACTCGACAGCCTAGCCGAGAAATACGGATTAGAGATTTACGAAACCGCCGTTGGGTTTAAATACGTCGGCGAAAAAATGCGAGAAACCGACGTATTGATTGGCGGAGAAGAATCCGGCGGATTGAGCGTATTGGGACATATTCCCGAGAAAGACGGGATATTAGCCGATATGCTAGTGGCCGAAGCGATCGCCTACGAAGGCAAACCCCTGAGTCAGCTAGTAGAAGAAGCGATCGCCGATGCTGGCGGGCCATTGTACAACCGACGACTCGACCTGCACCTCACCGAAGCACACAAACAAGCAGTTCTCGACGCCTACGACAAAAACCCTCCCGATCGCGTAGCCGGCATTGCCGTAGCACAAGTCGGACGCAAAGACGGGATCAAACTGTATCTAGAAGATGGAGGTTGGGTCTTGCTGCGTCCCTCCGGGACCGAACCCTTAATCAGAGTGTACATGGAGACCAGCACCTCGGAAAAACTGGATAAAATCGCCGCAGAGATGGAAGGAAAAATCAACCAACTCGCGTAAAGTCCAGGCGAATTTGTCCGGGATCTAGCAGTTTCAGGGAGTGTGAGGTCCCCAGGGTCGAACGTTATTATCGCCCTGTTTTACAGCTCACCATTCTAAGAACCGCTATCTCGTCCATTGACCATTGCGGGGGTTTACCAGAGAAGCGATCGCCCAATGGACAATGGACTACTTGTCAATTACCGCAAAGTGCCAACATGACAGCAGCGAAAATAATTCCCACCCTAGTAGCAACAATTGCCGCAATGTGGATAATGGCGATCGCGATTTTGTCCGTGCAAAATGCCACCCTAGTCTCCTTAAAATTTCTCGGATTGCAGTCCATTCAGCTACCCGTGGGACTCATCCTGGCCGGCAGCGTCGGAGTGGGTGCCATTGGAGGAGCGATCGCAATCGTTGTGCTGCCAAAGCGAAGCAATCGAGCCTAACCCGAACCCCCGTGACGTTTTGCCTTTTTTCTAGTGTACTCTATAATAACCAGTCGAGTTCGAGGGCAAAATCCTTCGTCCTCGAGAGACAAAAATCAACCCGCCCGATTTTTGTTAACCATTTCATTTTTAACCAAACCCTGAAATTCGCGCCCGCCAACGCCTTTAACCCCTAAACCCTCAGAATCAATCCGGACAAGCCATGCAAAAATCATCCTTAGCGCGGCTATTTTGGTCACTGGTATTGGTTCCCACTGTTTCCAGTCCGCAGTGGGGACTGCTCTTGATTGCCAGCGCGATCGCCTCAGCGCAGAAAGCAGCGGCGACCCCAGACAGACAAACCCATTTAACCGCAGCAGCACAATTGCGAAGATGGGAATTCGATCCCTACACCAACAAGTTGCAACTGAGCTTACCCGAAGGAATCACCCCAGAGTATTTTATTTTGCAGCAACCGCCTCGGATCGCGATCGATATTCCCACTCGCCATCGCGGGTTTGACCCCAGGGAAGAAAACTATCCCGGAATCGTGCGTCAAATTCGCGTCGGACATCTAGAAGGCGGCGTCACCCGGGTGGTAATGGAATTCGCCCCAGGCACCCGTTTAGAACCCACACAAGTGAAGCTAGAACCCATCGGGCAAGGGAACTGGTGGGTATTGCAACCTGCCGTGAACCTCGCCGAAACCCTCCCGAATGTAGAGAATGCGCCGAATACCGCCGCCCGGGGGGATACCTTGCCCGCCTTACCCATCTCTGCGGCCAACGAAAGCGTCCCCATCGACGTACCGCCACCGCCACCGCCACCGACATTAGAGATTGGCGAATCCCCGGGAGAAGAGCTATCCGGGGTCACAGTTAGCGTACCGCCGCCGCCAGGAGAAGAAGAGGCGGTGAGCGTGAACGTACCGCCACCCGAGCAAAACCTGGAATTAGAACTATCGGAATTTGAACTGCCCACCGAGGGAGTCAGGGGAGGCGATCGCAGCCCCTCCGTGAGCGTACCCCCCCTGGAAACCCAAGAGGCGCAGGCGGATGCGCCCCTGCCCGTACCAGAAGAGCCAGTGTCCGGGGAGACCCCCGCACCGGCGATCGCCACGGAAACCGAGAGACCCCCAGAGCAGGCGATCGCTGCCGGGGTTGTCACCGCCCCCGTCATCGAATTTGGGCAACCCCTGCCGCGATCGGGTGGCAATCTAACTGCCGCTGCCACAGTTGCCCCGCCAGAGTTGCCCCCCACCGAGGAAGCAACACAGACCCCGGACACAGCGCCGGAAACCGAAGAAACGGCGGCGAATATTGCCGGCGATGTGATGCTTTCTGCCGGTAGCGTAATGGTGTTGAGCTATCCGGGTTCTGCGCCATTAACCTTAGAAGAAAAATCCTCGCGACAAGAAGTATTGCTAGTGTATTCCGACCTGTACGATCGCAGTGGGAAATTAATCGCCCCGGTGGGAACGCCGGCGATCGGCAGATTTGTCAGCGATGGCGACGGCATTCGCTACCGAACCGAAGCCTTGATTTTAGACGGACGGGCCGTACCCTTCGTCGCCGAATCCGACCTTATTCAAGGCACGCGCAACATCAACGAAGGCAGAACCCTCAGCTATTCTGCCGTGGGAGCGGTTGCCGGCGCGGTACTCGGCGGATTAGCTGGGGGTCCGTTATTAGGAGGAGCTGCCGCAGGTGCAGCCACCTCCTTTCTCAGTTCGGGAAAATCCGCCACCATCCAACCCGGGCATGTATTTCCCGTGCGTTTGCGGGAGCATTGGCCCTAGAGAGACTTGGGGGGGGGTGGGTTTTGCGGGTCAAGGCGGCGAACCCCCCTTTCCCCGGTTCTGGGGGATGGCCACGGGCAAGGGGAAGGGGAAGGAGTCTGGGGATGTGCCGGATTAGAATCGTTCCGTTTCTGGCGGGAGTCCACCGCCGTTTTGGAAGAACAGGTTGCCGGCAGAGTCATTTTGATAGATGCAGTTAATCCGGGGCGAGCTTTCGAGGGCACCGGTGAATCCAAAGGTGTTCATGCGGTTTTTGCAGTCGCGCACTTGGTCTTTCGAGAGCAGATTGCGTTGTTCGAGAATATTCCAGGTATTGGTTCGCAGGACACATCCGGGCTGCATTTTCGGCTGTGCCACATAGACATTGAAGGGGTTGAGGGTGACGAAGATGCGCGTATCCATGACCATTGCGCTGGCACCATATTGAATGCACAGTTCCGCGTTGGGGGCACTGCGGTCAATGACTTCGCGAGAGGCCACATTTTCTGGGCTGAAATTTGCAGTGGAGCTAAAAGCAATACCAATCCCGATTCCCAACACGAAGACCCCCGCTAAAACGGCGAGAGAGGTGTAGTTAAAGGGAGAGGAGGATTTGGATTTTCGATACATGGTAATTTAGGGTGGTTAGAGATTGGGTAGGGAGTGTTTTTTAGGATGTTAAACTAAGCAATTCCGTCACCAGAACTACTCGTCTTCAGAACCGGACTTGAGATTTTCACCTCATCCGGCTC
>NZ_JAYFEQ010000657.1:0-623 GCF_055795085.1 Phormidium sp. CCY1219
GGGGAAAAGCGCCTTTAAAAGTCCGACTTTGGACTCTTTAAGAATCCCTCGGATTTATCCGTAGGGAGTATCAACCATTACTCTGGATTTTTTATGTAATAATACTTCCCAATGTCGCCAAAGATCGGGGATTTCTCCGATACGGTTTGAGTCAAAGGATGTCATAATAACTTTATCCAATTGCGTCGATAAGCAAAACCTCTCTCTCGCCGTTGACTTTTGATTCCTCAGCGACATCCTGTAAATTTAGGCCGATAGAGACCTGCTTTGAAGGCGCGATCGCCGTCGGGATAGCGTAGGGCGCAGCCATCCTCTGCGTCGATCTCCGGGGAAATTTTCTCCACGGGAATCTCTTCCGAGTCCCAGGATGGCATCCCGATGAAACCTCAAACCCCTCCATCGAAATTCACCCGATTCCGATTGGAGTAAAATTTCACAGTAAACCCTGTTAGTAATTGAGTTCTAGAAATCACCATGCAAACTCAATGTCGAACCACTCAAATCGATCGCCAAACCGAGCTGAGCGCGCTCAAGTCCTATTTTATTAGCGTCAGGGACTCCGTAGAAACCAACCCCATGTCTAAAGCCAGGGGCTTGTACTTCTAACCACCTGACCAGCCTAA
>NZ_JAYFEQ010000658.1:0-49499 GCF_055795085.1 Phormidium sp. CCY1219
TTGGGATTCATTAAAATTTGTTGGCATCCAAACATTTTCTTCACCTCCTTATGATATTATACAGCACAAAGCCTTATAATGTCCAACGAATATAATTGCGGGGAACCCTGGGTCAGTCGCTCGGCTTATATCCCCACGGATAAATCCGGGGGCTTTACGCCGATTCTCGGTAACCTATTCGGGTAAAGCGCGATAAGTGGCAATCACCATCAACAACAGAACCACGGTCCAGGACCAATCGGGGATAGCATCCATAATAGACCAAACCCCTCCCAACAACACGCCAAACAGTTCTAGAAAGTAAGCAATCGCGATCGTGGCGATCGCAAACAAAATAACCGGAAATATTTGAGACATACCATTTCCTCTTCTTGTTCTTCGTTACCAGCAAGGGGATACCTTACGGATTTTGGACTTTCTTGTAACAGATTATAAAGGAAAATTTACAAAACGCAAAATCAATTATTATGAGCCACCAACATGATGAGGATCGTCGGGGATGAGACGCTTAGACGCCACCAACATGGCAAACACCACCAACAGCTTCACCAACCAGGGGGCTAACACCAAGCTAACCACCATACAAACCGCCGAAATCGATCCCGCCAATACGGCGGCAATTTCTTCGCGGGTGTCGCAAGACACGCAACCGGCACTCAGGGAAATCGCGAGGAAAATAATACAACCTACAGACATGATTCATTACCTTCGAGTGAAAAATATTACCAGTCCCGCACCCAAATTCTAGGTGCGAATTTTCTTATTTACAGCCTAAGACCGACACACCCGCTTGATTTCGCATCTGTGACAGGTTTTTATCTGTCCTCAAAAAAAAGACTGACATCTTCATTCCCTGAAGCTGTCGCCTTCTATTTTCCTCAAGACGCGATCGCCGTTTTGCTTGTTTCTTAGGCTACAAAGATAGCGTAGCCCTCTCGACTTTTTCCTCCGTGAAAACCCCTAACTTTCTTCCGAAAAAAAACGCCGGTTTTCCTGTAGGGATTTAGGCAAAAATACCCTCGCTTCTCCTGCAACCCCAATCCGATCCGGAACTTTAGCACAAGTGGATCGGATTTAAGTTTTCCCGTCCCATTTTGCCGCCAAAAAGCGGATAAGTCGATGAAATTTCCGGTACAAAATCGACCCACGGGGCGGAGAAAATGAACCGCCCCTGTGGCGAGTTCGTTACTCTTGAGAACCCTCGGCGGCGATCGCATCTACCTGGGCTAAATCCGGACCGTCTCCCTCGAATTCCGACGACTCCAAACAGAGGGGGTCATCGATTTGCGCCACAAACAATTCGTCAAGTTCTCCACTGGGGACCGCATCGCGCACGATCGCTTGCATCAAACGATTTTCCACCACCAGACGGCGATCGCGAATATACTCCAAAATTTGGTTTTCCTGAATTCCATACTCCTCCCGATGCTGATGGATCCATCGCAGGGCTAGCAACGGTGTGATATCCGCCCGATTCAAATCCACCCATTTCCCGCCGCGATCGCCGATCAGTTGTTGCAAATACCGATAAGCTTGCCAATGGGAAGGAATAGGACGATCGCGATCGCGAATCAAACAGCCGCAAGTCAGGGCAAACGTATTGTATTGCACCAACCGTTTTAACCCCGCCTCCACCTTTTTGGCGTGGTTATCCTGTAACACCGCCACGGCGATCGCCACTCCCTTGCCCGCGCCATATCCCAGCGCTCTAAAATTCAAATACCCCCCATTGCGGTAATGGCGCTGAATTTCATCGCTGACGTCGTGAATCGTCACTTCGCCAATTTCCTCTCCCACCGCGCTGTAAAACGCGAAGTAAAGCGCATCGCCAATCCGGGCGTTATCGGCAAAAATCTCTGGATTCTCCACCGCTGCGATCGCTGAAACCCAGGCAGTTTCCACCTGTTCGAAGGGGTCATCTTCCACCGGGCGGAAATTTTCCGCGCACCATTCCAGGGCCTCGCGCAGGGTCAGCTTTTCGCGCGCCAGGGCTTCCAGTTGACCGGCGTCAAAGGGATAAATCGGCGTCGGCGGAGTTAAATTGTGACGACGATAATACCCTTGCAACCACTGCCTCACCAACTCTACTACATTTTCCCCGGCGATCGCCCGTAACTGCATCGGTTCTTTGTGCTTGCACAGATATGCCGAAATTCCTTGGGGAAGGGGTTCTACCCTGGTTTTCCAGGTTTCTTCTGTCATCACATTCAGGATGACAATCCCGCGATCGAGGCGCGCCCTCGGAACCGTATCCCAAATCCGCTTAATCAAACTCGCCACCACTCGTTCCCGTTTCAACCCCGTCTCGCTTTTATCTCTCGCCTCCACCTGGTCAAAACAAATCATCAAGGGGTAATAGGCGCTAATTATCTCGAACAGATGCACCAGATTCTCCCAGGCATCCGCATCCCGATGCTCCCGGGGGGGATTGGGCAATCCCAACTCCTCGGCTTTGGCTTGGCCAATTTCTTGACCGGAAAGCCATTTTATGCTATAGGGAGCTTGGGCGTTGCACAAGGTCCAAATAATCGCCCGCACTAAATCCGGATCGCCGAAGTTGGGTTTGAGGAGGAATTGGGCATTGGTAAGGCGATCGACCCAGGCTTGATTTTTGGCCAGGGAATTGGCATTGAGTTTGGCGGAAAGTTCCGAGGGAGAAAGGATGCGGGGGTCGCAATGGAGCGATCGCAGCGCTGTAGAGGCGATCGCGGCGGCTAAGCACTGCCACTGCATGACGCCGCCACTCCCGGTATGGCGCAAACTCTCTACCACTCGTTGCAAAAACTGATAGCGCAGCAGATTGATGTCGGTAAACTGACCGGCATTGATGTAGGCAAACAACGCCCGGGCATCTCGTTGCACCTGATGGCGCAGATGAGCGATCAGATGGCTTTTGCCGGTGCCTGGGTTGCCGAGTACGGCGATCGAATTGAGGGGAGATTGCCCCTGGCGCGCTTGCTGCAGGGCTTGCAGGACCACGCGAGTGGCACAATCGTTTAAGCTGGATAGATTGGGTAGCTGCGATCCCCAGATTTCTCGATCGCTGACGCGCGCCGAGAGGGGAAACGGATTGTCCGTGGCGATCGCCGCATTGAGTGCTTTGATGGAAGAAATCGAACGACTGGGCATAGCAAAGTGCTGGTGTTGGCGGGTCGAAGCCATCTTCGGGTTCTAATTAAAGTGTGCCTCTTTTTTTCCGAAACCTGACGTAACGGCGAAGACCTATTCGCTACCAGAGTTCCTGCCCGTTGGCACTCGCGCGGGAAAAGACAAGGCGCGAAAATCGAGCCAAATTCTCAATTCTTAATCCCGATGCTCTAGGAACTTTTACCCAGAATTGCTTTGGCTTGTTCTAGGTGTTCGCAAACTAATTTACCGGAAGCGAGAAAGGCTTGGCGTTCTTCATCGGTGAGGTCGAGTTCGATAATTTTTTCGATTCCACCACATCCCAACAGGCAGGGAACGCCGAGAAATAGATCTTTCAATCCATATTCACCCTCGAGGTAGGCAGCAGCAGGAACGATGCGGGATTGGTTGAGTAATATGGCTTCGATGGTCAGGCAAATCGAAGAGGCAGGAGCAAAGTAAGCGCTACCGGTTTGCATCAGTTCGACAATTTCCGTGCCGCCGTGGCGGGTGCGTTCCACTAGGCGATCGATGGTGGGGCGATCCATCAGTTCCGTTAGAGGAATGCCGCTAACGGTGCAGTAGCGCGCTAAAGGCACCATCAAGTTGCCATGATCGCCGAGTACCATTGCGTTGATTTCTTGGATGGAAACCCCTAATTCCATCGCCACGAAGGTTTTAAAGCGGGCGGCGTCTAAAATGCCGGCCATACCGATGACGCGGCGACTGGGAAGCCCGGTGGCTTCCCAGGCGACATAGGTCATCACGTCTAGGGGATTGGTGACGACGATTAAGATGGCATCGGGCGATCGCGCGATCGCTTGTTGGGCAGCTTCGCCAACAATTTTGGCATTGACTTCGATTAAGTCATCCCGGTTCATCCCGGGTTTGCGCGGACGCCCTGCCGTAATTACTACGATGTCGGATTCGGCGGTATCCTCGTAGTCGTTGGTGCCCACAATCCGGCGATCGTGCCGTTCTACCCCCCTGGCTTCCATCAAGTCTAGGGCTAGCCCTTGCGGCATTCCTTTCACTACGTCCAGCATCACCACATCGGCGAGGTTTTTCTCGGCGACGCGCTGGGCTAGGGTGCTGCCGACTTTTCCCGCACCAATAATCGAGACGCGGGGACTTTTGCAAAACTGGGGACGGAAGGGGGCAGAGGTCATAATTTCCCTTGGGATTGGCGGAGTGCTTATTTGAATTCTTCCAGTTGGTCGATCCGCAGCCAAATGTTCGGGGTGGGGACTTGGCCGAATTTCACTAGGGCATAATCCCCTTTGGTTTCTAGGACTTCGCCTTTGGTTTCAAAGATATAGGGCGAAAAACGCGAATCGCTGGCTTTGGCTTCTAGACTATTTTCTAACTTTTCGCGCACGGCGCGAACCTTAGTTCCTCTTTTGACGGCCATAATTGTCTGGGTAATGTTTAGAAATGTTTCTGGGGACTATTTTAATGCCCGATGGCGCTCTCGCTTCGCCCGGGCGCTTTTTTGCCTATCGGGTTTGGTCTATGCCACTCATAATTGGGGCAGGTTGCATGAGGGCGATCGGCGGTTTCTTAACTTTCGGATATATTCCGTAACAATTTTTTACATTTTGGCGGGCGGTTTGGCCTCCCGGGCGCTGGATTCTCCATTCACCCCTGGGGCTGACAGTGGGGACAAAAATGGGTGGAACGTCCGGCGAGTTTCAGGCGTTGGATGGGGGTGCTACAGCGGCGACAAGGTTGGCCGGTGCGGTTATAAACCCAGGCGACGCCGGCATAGTTACCGTTCACGCCGAGGAGGTTGAGAAAGTTGCTGAAGGTGGTACCGCCGGCGGCGATCGCTTCTTGCAAGACTTGGATAATGCTGTGGTGCAGGCGATCGATGTCGGTGGGGGTCAGGTCGCTGCACAGTTGGGTGGGCGCAATACCGCTGAGAAATAACGCTTCATCGGCGTAGATATTGCCCAACCCGGCAATGATGGATTGATCCAACAGGGCGGTTTTGATGGGTCTGCGCCGATGGTGCAGGGCGTGGCGCAGGGTGTCTGGGGAAAAGTCTGGGGAAAGGGGTTCCGGGCCGAGTTTTGCTAGGCCGGTGATGATGGTTTCTGGGGCCGTATGGGGCGGAACCCACCACATTTTGCCGAAGGTGCGCTGGTCTACGAAGCGCAATTCGCGATCGCCGGTGCAGAAAATGCGGACTCGGGTGTGTTTTTGCAGGGCCTCCTGGGGATGGAGCCACAGCAGTTGGCCGCTCATCCGCAGGTGAACCCCCAGCCAACCCCCCGGTGTGTGGGAGGAGTTGGCAGAGGGTCGGTGCAGTTGGGCGAGCAAATACTTTCCGCGTCGGTGCCAGAAAGCGATCGCGCAACCTTCCAGTGCTGCCAAAAAATCCACAGCAGAAACCGGGTGGGCAATGGTTCGCGATCGCAACACATCTCCCCCCCGTATGGTTTCGCCGAGGGTTAATTCGGTTAAACCTCGGCGTACTGTTTCGACTTCTGGCAGTTCCGGCACCAGTTAGCGGGCGTCAGTTCCCTGATTGGGATCGCCCTCGACGTTGGTGCTACCCAACCCGGTTTCGGGTTCGGCGGTTTCCTTCGCCCCGCCACCTTTGCCACGTGGGGCACCAGCGCCGGTTTTGCGCGCCCCCGCCGCTGTGGTGGTTTGCTTCCCACCGCCCGTGGCAGCAGTTTTCTTCTTGCCTTTCGGTGCTTCCACTTCGACTACTTCATCTTCGCCGAAGTTGTTGGTGTTGACGCCGGCGTAGTTGACTTTCTCAAAGCGGACGATCACCGGGTAGATGATGCCGCTTTGGTCTACGCTGGCTACGGTGCCGACGTCTTGATACCAGTAGGACTCTTTGCGCAAGATGCGGACTTTAGAACCACGTTGAACCATGAGTGCTTTTCCCTTTTATGAATGCAACAACAACAAGTTAAAGGAGAATTGTTTTTCAGCGTACTACTCTCTCGGGAGAGTCTGGCACCCTTTCATCTTTAAGTTTTGTTAACTATTCCCGCCAGCGCACTTCCACGAAGTGCCCGGGGCGACCCCACATGTCCCGGATGGGGGAAATGTTTTCAATGGTTAGGTTAAAGGGAATGGCGGTGGTCACGTACCGTTGGGCAACGATTCCCACGTCGGGAGAAAGTTGGGAGGCAGTGGTGGCAGCTACGCCAATGCCCAAGAGTTGGGACAGGGGATCCCGGGGCAACACCATCGTCAGCCCAAAGGCAAGAGAGGCGGTGAGTAGCATTCCGACGGAGAGATTGGTGCCGCAGCGCGGATGCACGGCGAGGTCCCATTCTCCTCGGGTGAGGCGATCGAGGGCGCGATGCGCTGCACGTCGGACATCGGCAGCGTTTACTTCGCCGTAAAGGTAAAATCCGCGATCGGTGGACATTCCGCCTAAGCCTTGGTTATCGCGCGATCGCGGCGCTGCAGCAACCCCCACCTCGGAGGTATTCGGGTCTTCGCTCAGTACCCACACCGTGGCATGTTCTAAGGCATGAACTTGCCGCACGGCTAGCAGTTCTTTTAATCCGGGGATAAAGGGCAGTTGCGCGAGTAAATCTGCATCCTGGGTCGGTTGCGGAGCAAATTCAAACGGCAACTGATTCGCCGGGGCGGAAGCAGGAGTGGCGTTGGTCATCGCAGCAAGTCTCCAAAGGGTTGAAACGCATCAGTTTTTCTCATCTTAACCACTAGGATAACGAGTCTGTCTGCACGCACCGGCGATCGCGCCTTTTTTTTCGGCATTTTTTGCCCTTAGTTTTTGTAAATTTCTCCCCTCAATTGCCCCCTTTGTCGATAAAAATTCCTCGGCTGTCTTTCACCCCCCTCTCTGTGACCCGTTACCTATAATCTATTATCCGCTGTTTGCCTATTTTATCATTAAATCGCCGCTTTAATCCCCGATTTATTGTTAGCGTCGAACCCTGATTTTTTGTTGTTTAATCTGAGGGTATCTTTTGAAGAATTTAGAGGCGGGCGATTGAAATCGCGCCTGGGCCGGCAAAGTCCGCCTACGCGGACTAAATTTTATCTCGTTCCCTGGTAAAGCCAGGGAACTTATCCCCGGAGGCTCCGCCTCCTCACCGGAATCGAAGAAGCGGGGGATTGAAATCGCGCCGAGGCACAGGCATTCGTGTGGCCCGGGACAACAGCGCTATAGTCTGCCTACGCAGACTAAATTTTGTGCCATTTATCCCGGTAACTATGATATAATATCGGAACACGGCACTGCCGTGTCCTGACTGCGAGCGATTTTTGTACCGAGAGAATTGCGATCGCTCATTCAAAAAATGGCAATTACAGATTCAGCGTATCGATAGTTTCCCGCATCACCGCCCCCGATTTTTGCAGCAGTTCTTTCTCTTTCGGCGTCATAGTGAGATTTACGATGCGCGTCACTCCCTGGCGATTTACCACCGCAGGTAAACTCAGGCACACATCATTAATCCCGTGAATGCCATTAATCAGAGAACTCACCGTCAAAATCCGGTTTTGATTGCGTAACATCGCCTGTAAAATCTGCGTCACTCCCAACCCGATCGCGTAAGAGGTCGCCCCCTTGCGCTGAATCACTTCATATGCCGCATTTTTCACCTGGGAAAAAATATCCTGCAGCAGATTGGCATTCTCCGTAGAACAATCATCGATTCCCGCTTCCCCGCACAAATTCATCCCGGAAATATTCACCTTGCTCCACACCGGCACCTCGCTGTCCCCATGTTCCCCAAGAATATAAGCATGCAGACTGCGCGGGTCGATTTGTAACTTATCCGCCAATAAATACCGGAAGCGTGCCGTATCCAGCACCGTCCCCGATCCGATAACCCGATTGCTGGAAAAGCCCGATAATTTCAAGGTGACATAGGTCATAATATCCACCGGATTCGTCACTAAGAGTAAAATTGCATTGGGACAATATTTCACCACATCTGGAATCAAGCTTTTGAAAATCTCCACATTGCGATGCACCAAATCTAACCGCGTTTCCCCCGGTTTTTGCTTTGCCCCGGCGGTAATCACCACCACATCCGGATCCTGACTTTCTTCTATGCTTCCCGCTCTCACTTGGGTGGGCGACACAAAGGGCAGCCCGTGGAGTAAATCCATTACTTCCCCTTTCAACTTTTCTTGGTTGATATCCACCAACAGCATCTCGTCTAAGGTATTTTGAATCAGCAGGGAATAGGCGCAAGCCATCCCCACTTGACCCGCACCAATAATCACTCCCTTAACGGGACGACGATTGCTCATCCCTTCTGCACCAGCGTCCCCTAAAGGGGTAAATAAATGTTCGAACATTACCTTTTCTTTCCGTCTATGACTTCTGCCCGTTAGGATAGTCTTTTTCCACTGATTTCGCACCCTTCTCAAGAGGGAGGGCGATGCCACAGGGGAATGAGTTATGATGAAAAATCCGACCAGAACGATCGCGCGGCTTGACCCCCCGATCTGGTGGGCGGAGTTCCCCATGCGAGTGAGTCAGTGGGTGGTTTTTTGCAGCCTACAGGGTGAGGGTTGGTTTCAATTTTATGCTAAAAATGAATGGCGTAGATAAGGCGATCGCGCTCTTGTTAGGGGAAGCAGCGGAAAACTGTTATCTCCATCAGCGAAAGGCGAAGTGCGAGGAAAAAACCCTGGGGGTTGGACTCCCAGCTTCCCGTTATTATGGATGAAGTCGGCTTCGTAATCGTTCCAACTCCGATGAGTTCAATTGATGTCTCGCATTTTTCATCCCCTGAACTAAAGCATCAAATTCCGCCACTATCGGCTCACAGCGATCGATCCACGCCTCAAAAAAATCGCCGCGCGTCAGATAAGAAATACCGAGATCGCAAGCCACCTCGCAAGCCCGATCGTCGAAAGATATAAAAACGGCATCGTTTGGGTAACGCTGTATCAACACCAAACAAGCCGCTTCCCCGACATCGCATCGATGGGATATCTTTGACGAAGTATCTCTCGCCGATCGAGTTCTTCTACAGTTAATCGATCCACAACCAGAGTACCGCGATCGAAGTGTTCCTCTAATTGCCTTGCATTTTCCAAGAGGGTTTGATAACGCTTAGACTGAGCTAGAGTCTGGCGCTTGGCGTAGCGCAGACCCCGCGCGAATTCACTTAACCCCTCATCATTGTTTTCGAGGGGATACTCTCGTCGTCTCGGTTGTAGACTTTGGCGGGGAACCTCGCAGAGGAAACATCGAGCGCTTCTAGGAGGATGTTTATTCCTTGCGGATGAGCGAAGCTCATGACCCGTAGAACAACTGTATCTATGATTAGATTGTTCATGGAAAATTTCAAAAACATTGTTAAAATGCAATTTTATATAGCCATTAGTTTAACACAGCGTTATAATCATTGGTAGAGGTCTGTAAAACGTTGGGAGGCTGGAAATGAAACCATTTGCCCAGATCCCATAGCCGATGGCTGTTTCCGAACCTTCGATCGCCCGCGATCGCAGATTCGGTCAATCCCCCTCTCGCCTGAAGTATGATGTCTGTCATTCCTAGGGCAGAATTTTGAAGCTCACAGAGGCAGATCTATCCCCCACCGAAGGATCCACCGAGGCAGACCCTCTTTGGCTGGATCCGGGGTAATCGGTGATACACTCTGGCATCTGGCGAAACGATACCATTAAATTAAAATGATGAATTACGAAAAGTTAGGTCAGCAATTGCGGCTGGCGCGCGACCGATCGCAAATGACTCAAACCGAGGCGGCTCAACTGATTGATGTCACGCCATCTGCTCTCAACCAGTACGAGAGCGGTAAGCGCCGAGTGGACGCTTTGACTGTAGAGCGTTTGGCACGACTGTACGGAGTTCCGATTCGCTATATATTCGAGGCGGAAATTCCCTCGCGAGACTGGGAAGATGCCTTGCGTCTCGATTCACAGAATATTTCTCCTTCCAGTAAGGCGGGAATTGGACGGCTGATGGAAAAGGTGTCGGCTCTAGAAGAATTATACATGCGGATGGAAATTCCGTTTCCGGGTATTCCTCACTCACCGTTTCCTCCGGTTCCCGACGATCGCTTGGCTGAAGCGCAGACGGCGATCGCTTCTGCCCAAAAGGCGCGATCTCATTACCATTTGGGAATAGCACCCCTGTTGGATTTGCGAGGTTTCTTGGAAAGCCGGACTTACCATATTTTTATGCTTCCCTTTGGTCAAGAAGCAAACGCGATTCGTGGACTGTTTTTCCTTCACCCAAACCTGGGATATATTGCAGTTTTGAATGAAGAATTATCCAGGAGCGATCGACACTTGACCTTAGGGCATTTATTCGCTCATAGTCTCTACCAAAACCACTGGCCCGCTATTTTTTGCCGCCAAAACGATACCCGTTCTCTGGAGACATTTGCTAACCGCTTTGCCGCCTATTTCCTCATTCCTTCTGAGGCGTTAATCGAGCGTTTGCAAGCTCATCAAATCAAGGCAGTTGCCAATCCGGCAGATGCAATCCATCTGGCGCGTTATTTTGGCGTAAGCTATGAAACGATGCTTTATCGATTGAAGGAAGAATCCTGCTTAACCGGCTCTCCGGAACGGTGGAATAAAGTGCAGCCGGAAGTGTTAGCCCAAATGCTCGGCTATTCCCCTAAACCGAATGAATCGGATCGGCCATTTATGACGATAGAAGACCGTTTGCCACGCATTTTTATCGAACTTACTTATCGTGCAGTTGCATCAGAAAAGCTTTCCCTGGGATCGGCTGCTGAAATCTTAGGAATCAGCGAGTTTGAATTGGAGGAGCGTCTATACTTTGAAGAGTCCGAGGAGAAAGTCGCGGAAACTCATAAAATACTCCAGGTGTAATCCTCAGCAATGAGCGATCGCATTGCCCAAGTGAGTGTTTACCCTCCCTCGCCCCCTGAAGGTTACAATTTTCTTAAGGGGGCGATTTCCTCGGTATCGCGCACACCCAATCCTGTTATAATACCTAAATCGTTCCTCGGGAGCGACGAAGACCCTTTATCTCCTGCCATATCCCGATGATGTACTATTGTTTAATTGGCTTTACGTTTCGCACGATCGCCTGTGCCGCGATCGGATCCTGGATGAACCTTGTCCCGTCCCCCCAGAATTGGCGATCGAAATTATTTCTTGCGACCAAACCTTTGGCGAAATCAGCGCCAAAGCGGTAGATTACTTAAATGCGGGGGTTTCTCGCGTCTGGGTTATCGATGCGAAAGCGAAAACCGCGACCATTTTCTATCCCGATCGCCCCCCACAAACGAAAGGCGGCGATGAAGTAATAACCGATTCGTTATTGGTAGAATTGCAAATCACACCGGCGCAGATTTTCCAGTCAGCCGGGATTCCCTAGGTTGGGGGTAAATGTGTGAATTCACCCTGGTGCAACAATCATCGGTTAAAAAGCAACTCAAACTGAAAAAATACCAATTTAGCCTATATATGGCCGCACCTTTTCCATTATGTTTAGAATACCACAAAATCGAGAAATTTTGACGAGTTTTGCGATAAAATTTTCTTATACTTTGGCGGATTGGATAACGCGAGCGCTTTTTTTGTCAACCGTAGGGTGAGTGACCCCCGCCCTGCAATTCGTGGGAACATCATCCCATCCACCTCGGGGGTCGCGCACCAACCCTGACCAAACCCAAAAAAAATAGCCCGCCGCAGCGGACTATTTTGGCGTAGCGGGAGAGTTAGGTCTCCCGACTACACAGAGGAATTACTTCTTCAGCGATTCTTCCAACTTGGCAATGTCGAGCAGGGTCTTCATCACGGAGTCGGGGTTCAAGCTGATGGAGTCGATACCCAGTTCCACCAAGAAGCGGGCGAATTCGGGATAGTCGGACGGTGCTTGACCGCAGATACCGATCTTGCGATTGTTCTTCTTGGCTTTTTCGATGACCATTTGAACCATATCTTTAACCGCTTTGTTGCGTTCGTCAAAGATATGTGCCACCAAGGAGGAGTCGCGATCGAGACCCAAGGTGAGCTGAGTCAGGTCGTTGGAACCGATGGAGAAGCCGTCGAAGATTTCGCTGTACTGATCCGCCAGAATGACGTTGCTGGGGATTTCGCACATCACGTACACTTGCAGGCCGTTTTCGCCGCGCTTGAGACCGAATTTTTCCATCGTCTCTAGCACTTTGCGACCTTCAGCCGGGGTGCGGCAGAAGGGAATCATCGGAATCACGTTCGTCAGACCCATTTCATCGCGAACCCGTTTCAGGGCTTTACATTCCAACCCGTAGGCTTCGGCGTAGTTCGGGTCGTAGTAACGGGAGGCACCGCGCCAGCCGATCATCGGGTTTTCTTCTTTCGGCTCGAATTGCTTACCGCCTAACAGGTTCGCATATTCGTTGCTCTTGAAGTCGGACATGCGGACGACAACCGGATTCGGATAGAAGGCGGCGGCGATCGTGCCGATACCATGTGCCAGTTTGTCTACGAAGAATTCCGGTTTGTTGTCGGGATACAATGCCGTGAGTTTGGCAATCTCTTTCTTGACGGATTCATCTTCGAGTTTGTCAAAGTGAATCAATGCCAAGGGGTGAGCTTTGATGTGGTTGGCAATGATGAACTCGAAACGAGCCAAACCAATACCATCGCAAGGAATGGAGGACAGACCGAAGGCTTCTTCCGGGTTGCCCACGTTCATCAAGATTTTGGTCTTGGTGCGCGGTAAGTTGTCGATTTGGGTTTCTTCGACTTCAAAGGGAATCATGCCTTTGTAGACTTTCCCTTCTTCCCCTTCGGAACACGAAACCGTGATTTCTTCTCCAGTCTTGACGTCGCTGGTGGCAGTTCCGCAACCGACGATCGCCGGAATACCCATTTCCCGGGCGATAATCGCGGCGTGGCAAGTCCGTCCACCTTGGTTGGTGACGATCGCGCTGGATTTCTTCATAATCGGCTCCCAGTCGGGGTCCGTCTTGTTGGTGACCAGCACTTCACCTTCTTTAAATTCGTCGATCTTGTGGACGTCGAGGATGACGCGCGCTTTACCTTGGCCGATCATTTCGCCCACGGCGCGACCCCGGGAAACCACATCGCCGGTGCCTTTGAGTTTAAAGTTGCGGATGACGTTGCCGGCTTTTTGCGATTGCACGGTTTCCGGACGCGCTTGCACGATGAATAAGTCGCCGGTAATCCCGTCTTTCGCCCACTCGATGTCCATCGGGGTTTCTTTGCCCCGGGCGGCGCTATAGTGGTCTTCGATGATGCAGGCCCATTTACCCAAGGTCAAAATTTCATCATCGGTGATGCAATATTGATTGCGTTGGGGTTCGGGAACCGGGACGTTCTTGGTGAGCTTGGAACCGCCCACGTCATACACCATCTTGATTTCTTTACTGCCCAAGCGTTTTTCCAGAATCGGACGCTTGCCTTCTTTTAAGGTGGGCTTGAAGACGAAGTATTCGTCGGGGTTGACGGCACCTTGTACCACGTTTTCCCCTAACCCGTAGGCGGCGGTGATTAAGGCGGCGTTCTTAAAGCCCGTTTCGGTGTCGATGGAGAACATGACCCCGGAGGTTGCTAAGTCGGAACGCACCATTTTTTGCACGCCGACGGAAAGGGCAACGCTGAATTCGTCGAAGTCTTCGCGTTTTTCAGCGTATTGGTGTCGGTAGGAAATCGCGCGATCGGTAAATAAGGAGGCGAAGCACTTGTGGCACGCTTCGAGTACCCCTTTCACGCCTTGCACGTTCAGGTAGGTTTCTTGCTGTCCGGCGAAGCTGGCATCCGGTAAGTCTTCGGCGGTGGCGCTGGAACGCACGGCTACGTCAAGGTCGGTGCTGAAGCGCTCGCACATTTCTTGGTACTCTGGCCCGAACCGCTTGCAAAATTCGGTGTTGCTGCCATATTTTTCGCACAACTTCAAATACGCTTCGGCGATCGCATCGTCGAGTTCTTTCGGGAACGGCGTGTTCATCACCATTGCCCGGGCTTGCTTTCCCCGTTCCCGCAGGTTGTTCAAATCGTTGAGATCTAAGTCGGAGAACAACTTCCGCAGCTTGTCTTCCAACCCGGCTTTTTCAATGAAATATCGATAGGCATAGGCGGTGGTGGCAAAACCGGTGGGTACGTTGACGCCTTTGGACGCGAGCTGTTGGATCATCTCACCCAAGGAGGAGTTTTTCCCTCCCACTAAGGCGAGGTCGGCTAACCCGACTTCTTCAAAGGTCAGCACTAATGCTGTTTCCTTGGAACCTTTGGATTGTTGTTCTGGCGCTGTAGAAACCATAGAATTCGTCTCCCGTTAACTGATGCTCGTTTTAACAACTTTAAGACAAATGTCTTTTCTCTTCAACAAGTCTTTCGTTTCTTTCTCTATCGTATCATAACTCAATTTTTTTCTTTTCCTGCTTAACAAAATGTTTATTTTTCAACTTTCTCTGACAAATCCTCCTGTTCCTGCTTCTTTGATTCGACACTGGTTACTTTATCAACTTTTTCTCCAAATTTCAACCACCTTTAGCTTTACTTAATTTTCCAGTTTGTGGCGGATACCCCGGGATTCCCCGATGCAGCTATAAATCCGGTCTAATCCGGGCTATTCTGACTGAAATTCCCCACTCTTTACCCCTAATCCTAAAAAAATAATAAAGAAAATCGGCAATTCGACAATTCGGTACTTCCCCTCTGGGAAAACCGAGGCGCGAGTTCTTCCAATTGCATAGCCCCTGGAGAGTTTTCCGGCGTGAGGGGATAAATTTTCCCCCTGTTGGTTCCAGGTTTTGCACCCTGGCTTCGCCATTTTGATGGTGCTTAATTTACAAATATTCATCCTTATTTCTTCCCACTCCCGACCCCTCAACAGGTTATCTCTTTCAGGGCTTCTTTGTCTCCACCTAGATGACAATCGAAACGTTCTGAAAGCATCTTGCTTCCTGCTGGTAAAGTCAAGGCAAAGATAGGATTTGCTTGGGATAGTGATTAGTTTTTATTATAAGTAAATAAGTGTTTCTTTTCTTAAAATTGGATTCCCATGCCAAAGACCATTGAGAATGAAGCCAGCGCGCGTCCATTTTCCCTCCTGTCTTCACCTTGTACCCACAGAATTTCTCCTTTTTTTTAAACTCATTGTAAACTCCTGATTTTTCACTCCATAGGGGGATGACATGTACGCGGGTTGGGTAGGGAACGAGCTGCGTGTGAGAGAGACGGTGGAGGCCATTTTCCAGGCATATGGAGTTGGGGGTTCGATCCCCGGCGATCGCCTACCCTGTATTTGACTCCTAACTACCATCTGTTCGAACTCCTCCTTCTTTTGGCGTACCTCGCGTGCGAAATCCCTGCCTTTGGGTTGAATCGCGGGTCACTTCACCACGACTCAACTCGTTCCACAGCCGACAACCCGCACCATTTACAAATTCTGCCAGCAAACAGGTCTTTATGTTAGCCGAACATTTTCCGAGTCGCTGTTATCTCAGATACAGTTTGCGATTCTTAATGTTAAGTTAAGCATTGGCTGTAGAGGTTAAAACCAGGCGATCCCAGAACAGTAAGGCGGTCTGGATCGCAACCTGGGGAGGCGATCGCCCCATCTGCGGTGCAACCCGAGAGGGAAGGAAAGGAGAAAAAACCGGGTGCATTCGGCAAACTAAAACAGGGTATCACATCAGGGTTCTCGTGACATCCTCCCAGAGTGGCAAAAAAACGGGGATCGTCGCAAGATACAATCCAACCCCCGATCGCTTTTGCCGCCCGGGGCAAGGTCGGGTTATAATCAGCACCGAGTAAAAACAGCAGGGCGATGCTCCCCTAAAACCCAGGCGATCGCCCATTTGTTTTCCCCTCGCGGTCCATCAGCCAACCCACTGCTTCTCATGCTTCCCAACATCAAACCTCAAACCTTTGCCATCGATCCGGGCAGCTTGCGGCGCGTTCACCATATCGCCTTTAACGTCAAAAATTTGAACGCATCGCGTCATTTTTATGGTAATATCCTCGGCTTGCACGAACTCACCGGCGAGGAAGTGCCCAGCACCTTGCGCGAATTAGTGGCGGCGGGAAAAGTCGCCAACTTTGTCACTCCAGATAATACCGTCATCGACTTATTTTCCGAACCGGACTTATCGCCGCCAGATCCCGATCCGCAACGGGCCTTTACTCGCGCCAATCATCTGGCATTTGATATCGAGGCGCAATTATTCGATCGCGCGGTAGACGCCCTCCATCACCATCAAGTGCCCATCGCCCAAGGGCCGGTGACTCGTCCCACCGGGCGAGGAATTTACATTTACGATCCAGATGGATTTATCATAGAAATTCGTTGCGATCCCCTGGAGGATTAAAAAATGGAGAATATCGGCCCATTAGATGCGATTATGGGGGGATTAGCGATCGCGATCGCCCTGGGCGGACTGGTCATGTTATTCAGCGGCATTTTCGCCAGCCAAGATAAGCAATAATCCGACGCCGGCGATCGCCGGCGTCGCAGTAGAGACCCATCTCAGGTCTCTACTTGGGGAAAAGCCTTCCCCCGTGGCACTCCTCACGCCGCCAGCGCTTACTTGCCGTTGCCATTTTCCTCAGCATACATGGCCAACACGCGCTCGGCCAGTTTATCCGGCACTTCCTGCAGGTGGTCGAATTCCCAGTTAAAGAACCCGACGCCCATTGTGAGCGATCGCAATTCCACAATTAAATCCTGCATTTCCGACTGCGGGATATAAGCCGAAAGTCGGTCCCATCCTTTCCAGTCGGACATCGGTTCGTAGCCCAAAATCTGGCCGCGACGACCGCTGATCAACTGCATCATATTCGAGGTAAAATCGCTGGGTGCAGAAATTTCCACCGAGGCGATCGGTTCGAGTAACGCCGGTTGGCACTGAGTCATGCCCTCCTGCATCGCCAAACGTGCCGCTTGCTTGAACGCTTGTTCGGAACTATCCACCGAGTGGTGCGATCCATCCACCAGAGTCACCGCCACATCCACCACCGGGAAACCCAACGGGCCTTGTTCCAGGTACTCGCGCACGCCGGTTTCCACCCCGGGAATATACTGCTTCGGCACCACACCGCCGACAATTTTCTCGCTGAAGTTAAAGCCTTCACCGCGCGGGAGGGGCTGAATATCCAAGTAAACATCCCCAAACTGCCCGTGTCCGCCGCTTTGGTGCTTGTAGCGTCCGTGTACGCGAGCTGTAGTTTTGCGAATGGTTTCTTTATACGGAATGTGCGGCACATGGGTCTTCATCGGCAAGTTATACTTGCGGCGCAGCCGATCCAACCCCACTTTTAGGTGAATTTCCCCCTGACCCCAGAGAATGATTTCGTGGGTGTCTCCATGTTGTGCCCAGCTCAATGCCGGGTCTTCTTCGAGCAACTTGCTCATCGCCGCACTGATTTTCACTTCGTCGCTGCGCTTTTCTGGCGTAATGGCAAGGGAGAAAACGGCAGGAATGGGTTCGACTTTGGGTAATTCAATCTTTGGCTTGCCGTTGTCGCGAGTTAAGGTGTCGCCGGTGAAAATTCCTTCCATGCGGCTGAGTGCCACTAACTCTCCCGCACCCGCACGTTGCACGCTTTCGGTCTGCTGTCCCATCATCCGGTACATCCCGCCAACGCGCACCCCATTCAGGCTCATGCTGTCGGTGATTTCCCCTTGCCACACTCGCACCAAGGAGAGTTTTCCCCCTTGGGGGGTGTAATAGGTTTTGATGACCTGCGCCACTGGATCGTTAGCCGGCAGTTTCAACCCGCGCCGTTCCACGGTGGCGCTGGGTGCGGGGGCTTCGCGCACCAACGCATCGAGTAAGTGGCGCACCCCATAGTCCTGTTCGGCAATTCCCATAAACACCGGGACGATTAAATCGGCACTCAATTCCATTTTCAGATCGGCGACGATTTCTTCTTGCGGGGGGTCGATATCTTCGAGCAGTTCTTCTAACAGGCGATCGTCAAAATTGGCTAGCTCTTCGAGCATTTCCTGACGCGCCGCCTGTTCGGCGTCTTTGAGCTCCTCTGGCATGGGAACCGGATCCGCCGGGGCACCGGGATGATAGTGAAAGGCTTGCTCGCTGACTAAATCGATAAAGCCGATCGGCTCTTCCCCTTGGCGAATGGGATATTGATGGGGCACCAACGGACGGCTAGAAACGGTCTTTAAGGCGTTAAGCACCTCCATGAAGCTGTTTTTCGAGCGATCCATTTTGTTGATGAAGACCAAATGCGGGATTTCCCAGTCATCGAGGAATTTAAACAAGGGCGCTAGGGTCAGCACCCGGTTGACTTCCGGTTCGCAAACCACCACGGCGGCACCGGCACCGATTAAGGCGCTGTAGGTCTCTTGGATGAATTCTACCGATCCGGGGCAGTCGAGGAAGGTGAAGCGAATATCCTCGTACCGGGTGGTGGCGGCGGATACTTCGACGCTCATCTGGCGATCGCGGGCTTCTGCAGAACTGTCGCTGACGGTGTTGCCTTCTTTAATGCTGCCTTTGCGGGTAATCGTACCCGTGACAAACAGCAAGCTTTCTAGCAAGGTGGTTTTTCCACTTAAATAGGGTCCTACAATGGCGACGTTCCGCACGCCCGACGGTACTCTTTCGGTCATAACTCACTCCCTTGAGTTCAAACATTAAAAAAAATGAAAGTTTTTCTCCGGGGTTAGGATTTGTGGTATAATATCCCCTTGAACTCTAACCCTTGGCGGATGAACTTAATCGATTCTCCTCTAACTCGGCTTTCTTTCAGGTTCCTTTATATCTTAAAACTGAAACACTTTGCTAGGGTGCCTATTTCGCGAATTTTAACAAAATTTTATCCCGGTTAATAAGTGTGGTGAATTAATAAGTTTTGTAAAGGATTCCCGGCACTGCGCGATCGCCTCCGGGGGAAAAACGAGCAGTTTTCTCAAATGCCGAGAGTCTCCACTCCTTCTCAATTCTCAATTCTTAGTTCTCAATTCTCAATTCTCAATTCTTAACTCTCAATTCTGAAACGGGCAACAGCCACGGGGCAGGGGGATGCAATTCACACGGAAAACATGGCGGCAGATTATCGCGATGAGCGCAATGCTATGGATGGTTGCGGGCGGACCCGGCGCAATGGTCTGGGAACCGATCGCCCTCGCCCAAGCGCAATCCAACCCCGACGCGGCGGTTAACTGGGTCAATCGCGGACTCGGACTCATCCAAGAAGGACAAATCTCGGAAGCGATCGCGGCATTCGAGCGCGCCACGCAACTGGCTCCTTCCCTGGCGGCGGCACATTATAACCTGGGCTTGGCTCTGCGTCAAGATGGCCAACTGCAAGCTGCCGCCGATGCATTTTACCGCGCCACCCAAGCCGATCCCACTTTTGCTCTGGCATTTGCCAATTTAGGGGCGGCTTTATTGGAAGGTAACAATCTGCAACAGTCCCGCGATTACCTACAACAGGCGCTGCAACTCGAACCCACAATGGGACTGGCCCATTATAACTTAGGATTGATTTTCAAACAAGAGGAATCCTGGAATGAGGCAATCGGCGCGTTTCGCGCCAGCATCACCTACAGTCCCAACGCCCCGGAACCTCCCTATCATTTGGGACTCATTTATCTCGAACTCGGCCAAATTCCCGACGCAAAAGCCGCCTTTGAAGAGGCGATCGCCAAGCGCTCTAACTATGCCGAAGCCCACTATCATCTCGGCTTGATTCTCTACAACCAACAAGACTACAATGCCGCTTTAAATGCCTTTCGCAGCGCCGCCGAATCCAATTCTAATTATGCCAATGCCTATTATGGCGCGGGATTAGTTTTTCTCCGCCAAGGGGAAGTCGGGGAAGCGCAACGAGTTTTGGAATATGCTAAAGAACTTTATCGGATACAAGGGAATGGGGAACAAGCTCAGAGTGTGGAACGCCTGTTAGAGCGATCGCGCAATCCCTAACCGTGGCGATCGCGCGCCCATTCATTGCCGATTTTCCAATCGCCAATCCTCTGGTGAACCACCCTACTCTACAACTCAAGCAATTTGAATCGGTTGGGCGATCGGCAGTTCGATATAAAATTCGGTTCCTTTTCCAGGTTTTGAAAAGCACTGCAAAATCCCGTGATGTTTTTCCACAATAATTTGATAGCTGATAGACAGTCCCAACCCCGTGCCTTTCCCAATGGGTTTAGTAGTAAAAAATGGCAAAAATATCTGCTCGATTGTTTTTCGGTCGATGCCGCTTCCATTATCCCCAATCCGAATGACAACCGCCTGAGTTTCTACAGTAACTTCTGTGGGATTAGACCCGGATATCGAGTGGCTTTTTCTAAATGTATGCCCCGGTTCCACCACTTCGGTGCGGAGGGTGAGCGTCGGCACATAATCTGCGCCTAATTTTTTAGTGCTGACTTCTTCTAAAGCATCGATCGCATTTGCCATCAAATTCATAAACACCTGATTGAGTTGCCCGGGAGAACATTCCACCAGAGGCAAATTCCCGTAGTCTTTAATCAGTTTGATGCGCGGGTGTCCGGCAGTTTCTTTGAGCCGATGCTTGAGAATGGTTAAGGTACTTTCAATTCCTTCGTGGATATCCACTTTCTTCATCTGCGCTTCATCCATGCGGGAAAAATTTCGCAAAGAAAGCACGATTTGTTGAATGCGATCGGCTCCCACTTGCATGGAAGAAAGGGTTTTCGGTAAATCTTCGATGATAAAATCTAAGTCGATCGCTTCGGCTTGGTCTTGAATTTCCGACACCGGTTCGGGATAATGCTGCTGATAGAGTTGCAACAATTCAAGCAAATCTCGGCTATATTCATCCGCATGACTGATATTGCCGTAAATAAAACTCACCGGGTTATTGATTTCATGCGCCACTCCCGCCACTAATTGTCCGATGGAGGACATTTTTTCTGCCTGAACCAATTGGGCTTGCGTTTTTTGCAATTTTTCCATTGCGGCTTCTAAATCTACAGTGCGCCGGATGGACATCCACAGATAAATCCCCAGGGTACTGGTCAGCAGCAAGCCAATCGCCAGGGTGGCTAAAGTGGGCAATTGGGTTCTTGCAAAGCCCGGTTGCGGCACAAGTAACACGATCCATTGGCGATCGGCCACTTGAATGGTGCGAGTACAATGGGTGAGACTCGGACATAAAGACCCCCGCAATTTTTCCGTGGGCTTTTCACTGCTGTAATTGTCGATGATTTGGCCGGTTTTTGAATCATAGAAAATTAAAAATCGATTTTCATCTGCAGCAGATTCATCGAGCAGATAAAAATCCAACCGCTCTAGATTAATGCCTTTGAGCGATTCTTGCACCATCTGGGAAAGCTTGTAAATCGTGTAGACCATTCCCTGAAAGTTTTCCTGGCGCTCTTCTACCGTATCCGTGGGTCGGTCTTCCCGATAAACCGGTCGGTAAAGCGCCAATCCGCCAGCTTGAATCGCTAAAATTACCCGTTCCGTTGCCGCGATCGCCCCGGTATCTCGAGCTTTTTCTAAAGCGCTTATGTAATGCGGATCTGAAGCAAGATTAAAGCCGAATATGCTTTTATAAATCGGGGTAGGTTCGCCGTAGGTGATGGGAAAATATACCTCTTTGTCCGGGGCGACAACAAATTTGCCCGCTTCATCTCGCGCCTTAATCTGAAAATTAGGAAGTCCTGACAGGCGCATGGCCCGTTCGTAACTCCAGCGCTGATTTTTCTGCACGGGAATCACCCACGCCATCCCATGAATACCCGGGTAATTATCCAAAAAGGGTTGGGCGAATTGTTTGAAGTCTTGCCGCGAAATGCGATCGCTGGCATCGTAAAAGGCCCCGAGAGCCATTGTGGTTTGCACGTATTTGTCAATACTGCTTTGCAACGCTACGGTAAGATTTTCGAGTCGTCTTCCCAGGGTTTCTTGGGTTTTGGCCACTTCCGACTTCCACACCATCACCGTGGCGATCGCTGTTAATCCTACCCCCACGATCGCGCTAAATGCCACGGGAAGATAAGGATAATTTCGACCAGGCAAGTTCTGCCGTAATGTTTTCGCAATCTTATTTATCATTTTCCCACAGCTTGGGGAGATCCACCCATTGATTGAACGCGGACTATTTTTCGGTCACTCACCCGAGTGCTGTGGACACTGTTGTCTTTGCACTCAAACGCGATCGCCCCCGAGGTCTCCCCGTAAATCCGAAAAATACCCCGCTATTTGCTTATCCTACCAAAACATTTGAACTGTGGAAAACCCTTCACAATTTTTTATCGAAGTGGGAAAATTTTTTGTCAATTGTGCATGGATTTATTCTCACTTATTTTCCCGTTGGCACTATGCCTTTACCCGATCGCGCCTGAACTTTAGAAATCCCGGCATTCCATTGAGTTGCGCTTTGGCTTTTACCATCGATTCCTCCTTGAGACCCGATGAATCGTCGGTTTCATGGGATTTCCCTGGGGCGATCGCCCCCCTGACGGGTTCATCCCCAAGGCGATTTCTATCACCCATCCTCAAATCCACCCTGTCACCCCCTCTAGAACCAGAGGGCTTTCTTGACGTATTCTGGAAAGGGTCGCGCGCCCAATATGCAATTAACCCAAACGATTGGGCGATCGCGACTCCATGTCCCTTACAGTGCAATGCAATATGCCTACCTTTCTATTAGAAGTCGGTACAGAAGAATTACCCGCCAATTTTCTCGATGAGGCGATCGCACAGTGGCGATCGCGCATTCCCGCCAGTTTGTCGGAAAACTTCTTGACAAATGACGCTATTTATGTATATGGAACCCCCCGCCGCTTGGCTGTTCTCATCGAAGGATTGCCCGCCACTCAACCCAATCGGGAATCAGAAATTAAAGGTCCCCCAGCACAAGTCGCCTTCAAAGACGGCAAACCTACCAAAGCTGCAGAAGGATTTGCCCGCAAACAACAAGTCGAACTCGACCAATTAGAAATTCGCCCCACCGAAAAAGGCGATTTTGTCTTCGTCAATAAAACCATCGCCGGACGTCCCACCACGGATATTCTGCACGAATTAATCCCAGACTGGATTACCAAACTCGAAGGCAAACGATTAATGCGCTGGGGCGATGGCGATATGAAGTTTTCCCGCCCCTTGCGCTGGTTAGTCGCCTTGTTCGATAAAGAAGTTCTCCCCTTAGAATTAGACAACGGTTCGGAAACCCTCCGCAGCGATCGCCTCTCTTACGGTCATCGGGTTTTGCATCCTCAACCGATCCAACTCTCCCAAGCTTCGGATTATGTCGAATCCCTGCGATATGCCTTTATCGAAGTCGATAGCGATCGGCGTCAAGCAACCATCGTCGCACAAGTTAAATCCGCCGCTCAAAAAGTCGGCGGTACGGCAGATATTTCCCCGGATTTACTTCAAGAAGTCACCAACCTCGTAGAATGGCCCACTGCAGTTCTCGGCAGCTTTGATGAGGAATTCTTAATCCTCCCCCCGGAAGTCATTACCACCGTGATGGTCAGTCACCAGCGTTACTTCCCCGTCTTACAATCTCCTCAATCTAAAACCAAAACCGCCGAACTTCTCCCCTATTTTATTACCATTTCTAATGGCGACCCGGCTAAATCCGATGTCATCGCTTCGGGCAACGAACGGGTGATTAGAGCGCGATTGGCTGACGGACAATTTTTCTACAAAGCTGACCTCACCAAACCTTTGGAAAGTTATCTGCCTAAGTTGGAAGACGTGACCTTTCAAGAAGACTTAGGCTCCATGCGCGATAAAGTAGACCGCTTAAGTCACATTGCTGCCCTGGTTTGCCAGCAATTAGACGTCACAGGAGAAGAACGCGCCTATATCGATAATGCCGCGTTGCTTTGCAAAACTGACCTGGTGACGCAAATGGTGTATGAATTCCCCGAATTGCAAGGGGTCATGGGGGAAAAATACGCTCGCGCTTGTGGAGAACCAGAAGCGGTGGCTACGGCAATTTTTGAACACTATTTACCCCGCAATGCTTCCGATCGCTTACCGGAAACTCTCCCCGGTCAAGTGGTGGGCATTGCCGATAAATTAGATACTTTGGTGAGTATCTTTGGCTTGGGCATGATTCCTTCGGGGTCTTCAGACCCGTTTGCGTTGCGCCGCGCGGCTAATGCTATCATCGAGATTACTTGGGCGGCTAATTTACCGCTGCATTTGTCCCAGTTACTCGCGCGAATTTCGGGAGATTTTAAATCAAATCATCCCACTGTTTTGCCGGATTTATTGCAACAGTTATCGGAGTTTTTCTGGCAGCGAATTCGCACGCTGTTGCAAGAAGAACGCGGCATCGATTACGATTTGGTTAATGCTATCCTCGGTGAAGATGACCCGGAATATAAGGAGCGATCGTTACAGGATTTGCTGGACGTTCGCGATCGCGCTTTATTCCTGCAATCTATTCGCAATAATGGCACCTTGGATACTATTTACGAAACCGTCAACCGTTCCGCCCGTCTGGCGAAGCAAGGCGAACTCCCCACTACGGTCCTCGACCCCACTCGCGAGGTGAATCCGAAATTGTTCCAAAAATCCTCGGAACAAGCCTTCTACGATGCATTGGTTGACTTGCTTCCCAAAACTCAAGCAGCCCAAGCCCAGCGCAACTATCAGCAGTTAGTGGATGCTTTGGCCCACATCACCCCCGTGGTGTCCAATTTCTTCGATGGCGAAGATAGCGTGCTGGTCATGGATCCCGACCCCGATATCCGCCGCAACCGCTTGAATCTCATCGCCCTACTCCGAAATCACGCTCGCGTATTAGCAGATTTTGGTCCAATTGTCAAGAGCTGATTTGTCGTTGGTCATTTGTCATTTGTCGTTGGTCATTTGTCATTTGTCATTTGTAGGAGTACCAATTACTAATGACCAGTGACCATTGACCATTGGCTAATGACCATTGACCATTGACCATTGACCATTGACCACCCATTCCGGTGGGTGGGGGCAATAGAGGGTAAAATGAACGTTGGACAATTACTCACACGACCCCTCGACCTATGCCAAAGGCTCATATCATTGGACTGGGACGCTCAGGTGTTGCGGCGGCGCGACTGTTAAAACGCCAAGGATGGCAGGTGACGGTGAGCGATCGCAATAGCACCGATAGCCTGCGCCAACAGCAACAGCAACTCGAAACGGAAGACATACAGGTGCAGTTGGGGCAGTCGTTTGACGCCCTCGACTCCCTGGAATTGGTCGTGGTAAGTCCGGGGGTTCGGTGGGATTTACCCGCTTTGGTCCGCGCCCGCGATCGCGGTATCGAAACCATTGGCGAAATGGAATTGGCTTGGCGTCACCTGAAGTTCGCGCCTTGGGTGGGGGTGACGGGTACCAATGGCAAAACCACCACTACGGCGTTGATTGCGGCAATTTTCCAAGCGGCGGGACTTCATGCCCCGGCTTGTGGCAATATCGGCTATGCTGCTACGGAACTGGCGTTAAATCCCTTGGACCGAGGCAAGGAAACGGCAAAACCCCCAGATTGGGTGATTGCGGAAATTAGCAGCTATCAAATCGAGTCTTCTTCGTCTTTAGCGCCGCAAATCGGCGTGTGGACTACGTTTACGCCGGACCACCTCAACCGTCACGCCACGTTGGAAAATTATTTCCAGATTAAAGCGTCTTTGTTGCGCCGATCGCAGCTTCAAGTAATTAACGGCGATGACCCTTATTTGCGGAAAACTGTACCGGATTTGTGGCCGGATGCCTGCTGGACCAGCGTCCAGGGCAAAAGCGAACTCCTCGGAAATCCGGAGAAGGGGGTCTATATCGAAGCGGGTTGGGCGATCGCTATGGGCGAACCGATTGTCCAGGTAGACAGTTTGCGAATGCCTGGGGCGCATAATCTGCAAAATCTACTCATGGCTGTGGGAACTGCACGATTGGCGGGAATCGAGAAAGATGCCATCGCTGAGGCGATCGCTAACTTCCCCGGTGTCCCCCACCGCCTGGAACGGATCCGCACCTGGCAGGGCATTGACTGGATTAATGACAGCAAAGCTACCAACTACGACGCCGCACAAGTTGGCTTGGCTTCGGTTGATTCCCCGGTGATTTTAATCGCTGGCGGCGAGGCTAAAGACGGGGACGATAGCGCCTGGTTGCAAACTATCGAAGCCAAAGTCGCCCGCGTCTTGCTTATTGGTAATGCGGCGGATGCCTTCGCTCACCGATTGGAACAAGTTGGCAATTCGCGATATGAAATCGCCTATGGAATGGAACGGGCAGTGTCGCGCGCGGCAGAATTAGCCCAGGAACATGGGGCGCGCGTGGTGCTGTTATCGCCGGCTTGTGCCAGTTTCGACCAATATCCAAATTTCGAGCAACGCGGCGAGCATTTTCGCGAACTGTGTTTGCAATTGCCTTCCGAATAGAACGGCAACGGAAAAAAAGTCTCGCGCGCGCTTTGCCCCCTCTGAGGTCTTCCCCAGAGGGGGTATTTTTCTGTCCGCCCAAGCTTCAACTGTCCCAACGAAGCAGGCATTGAGGGTATATGGCCGATAAAACCGCAAACCGCCGTGATTTCGATCGCCCTTTTGCGAGAAATTCGTCACTCGGATAAGGTAACGCTTATCAACCGCCAGCAACCAGGATATCACCAGGTTTTCTGTACTCAAATCACAGATGAAGCTTGAAAAATAAACCACATTAGAACCGGGTTTTTAAATCAAGCAATCGGCAATTCAAAACTATGATGATTATTGAAGAAAGCATCTGCGAAATTTTTGCTCAGGCTTGGGTTTCTGGCCAAATTAGCTGGATCCACGAATACAAACTCAGAACTGCATTATCAAACAATGCTTTAGATGGAGAAGAAAAAAGAGTAGTCAACCGACTCTTTTATGCCCTACGCCGAGGATGGTTGAAGGTGGGCGCTTAACAAACGCGATCGCCCCCCTGTACTCCCGGAAGGAAGGTTTTTTTTCAGGGTAAAAATTGTCATTTGTCATTGGTCATTTGTCGTTGGTCATTGGTCATTTGTCATTTGTCCTTGGTCATTTGTCCTTGGTCATTTGTCATTTGTCATTTGAGGGAATACCAATTACCAGTGACCATTGACCATTGACCAGTGACCAGTGACTAATGACCAATGACCAGTGACCAGTGACCAATGACCATTGACCATTGACTATTGAAACCGGCTTTCATGTTTTTTACCCTAATTTATGGTTTCATAAATTAGGTAAACTCCTCCTTTCACATTTTAATGGTACGGAAATACAGATGGTTTGGAATCCTCGCGGCGGTGGTGTGCCTTTCGCAAGGCGCGATCGCCACCACTCCCGATCGCCGAGTGAGTGACACTGCTGAAAACGCTACAGAGAACCTGTGGGCACAAGCAGACAGCGATCGCCACATCCAGTTGGCGAATCAATGCAGTCTGCTGATTGAGGAAGAACAATTTCAAGAGGCGATCGAAGCGTGCAACAACGCCCTCGAACTCAAACCGGATTATTCGATGGGATTGACCAATCGCTGCGTCGCCCTCGGTCAAATCAACGAATATCAACAAGCCGTTGATTCTTGTCGTCGCGCCTTAACTGGCGATGGCAATTGGGGTGACGGAACCGAAGCGGGCGGTTGGAATAATTTTGGCGGTGCCCTATTATTAGTTGCCAGTGCAGCACGCACTCAAAAAGAAGCGATTCCCCTCCTCGAACAAGCCCTCGCCGCCTTTGATCAATCCCTCGAACTCGAACCGGATAACAGCAACACTCAGCAACTGCGAGAAGAGTTAGCCCAACTGATTGAAGTGCTACAATAAGACTTTACCCCGAGCGGTGACAAACGGATTTTTTTATCCACCCACCGGGACAAGAAACCGGGTTTCTCAGTCCTACTGTTTTGCCAAGCAATCAATCGGTTGCCAAGAAACCCGGTTTCTAACCTCTGCTTTACCAACAGAGAATTAATTGCAGTTTATCTAGCGTTTAATCAGCTTTTCCCCGCGAATCGATAAATCTAACAATTCCATCGGGTGCATTAAGGATAAATCGTGCCCTTGTAATTGCAAATGCTTTTTAATTTGCAACGAACAACCGGGATTGGGGGAGGCGATTAATTCCGCGCCAGTATTGACGAGATTCTCGGCTTTTTGCTGACCTAATTCATCGGCAATTCCGGGCTGGAGCATGTTGTAAACCCCCGCACTGCCACAGCACAATGCCGCATCAATGGGTTCGGTGAGAGTAACGCCGGGAATTTCTTTTAGCAGTTGGCGCGGTTGCTGACTGATTTTTTGCCCGTGTAACAAGTGACAAGCATCTTGATAGACGAGTTTTAATTCGCCGTCAGTTAAGGGAGAAAGTTTAGCGGTTAATCCCACTTCGGCGAGAAATTCTTGCACGTCTCGGACTTGACTGGCGAAGGCTTTGGCTTTTTCGCGATAGGTGGGGTCGTCTTGCAGAATGTGGCCGTATTCTTTTAAAGTATGACCGCATCCGGCGGCGTTGATAATGACACAATCCACGCCAGTTCCTTCAAAGCTGTCTATCATTTGACGGGCGATCGCCTGGGCTTGGTCTTCTTGTCCTTGGTGGGCGGGCAATGCGGAACAACATCCCTGGCTTTTCGGAATCACCACTTCACATCCATTGGCGGTTAATACCCGCACTGTTGCCTCATTCACCGGGGAGAAAAATAACCGTTGCACGCATCCTAAAATGACCCCCACGCGATAGCGTTTCTCTCCCTGGGCCGGAATCACATCCGGCAAATTATCGCGAAATGAATCTACCGTGACTTCGGGTAAAATCGATTCCATCGCCGCTAAGCGAGGGGAGAATTTTTTCAGCACTCCACTGCGACGAATCGCGTTAGAAATGCCGAGTTTTTGATACAGAAATAGGGGGGCGAGTAAGGGGCGCAGTCGGTTGGGGTAGGGAAATAGGTTAAAAATCAAACTGCGAAACACGCGATCGCCTAGGCTACGCTCGTAATTGCGCTCTACCTGCGGACGAGTTGCTGCAATTAATTTATCGTATTCTACCCCAGACGGACAAGTGGTGACGCAAGCCAAACATCCCAAGCAAGTATCGAAATGGTGAATCGTGGTCTCGGCTAATGGTGCTTCCCCTTTATTAATCGCCTCCATTGAATAAATCCGCCCTCTCGGGGAATCCATTTCTTTCCCAATCACCCGATAACTGGGACAGGTGGAAAGACAAAATCCGCAGTGAACGCAGGCATTGATGAGATTTGGATCCGGAGGATGTTTCGCATCAAATCCCGGTTGTTGGGATTCCGTTTCGGGCAAGTCTTGTAGATGCGGATTCTGATTCAGGAAGTTACTTTCTTTGGCCGGAACGGTGCGATTTTCTGTGGTATTCATAAAACGAGAATCTATACGGCTATCTTTGATGGAAAGCTTGGAATCAGGGGAGAATCGGCAACCTCTATGGAGGCGATTGGTTGTCGGGGGTTTTATCCGCTGTTTATCGGCCAATTGGTTGCCGATTTTTTGCCATGAACTGTCCTTTCAAATTCCTCCGACAAAACCCTGGGGACTAAAGATATTTTCGGGGTCGAACTGTTGCTTAATTTTTTGCATAATATCTAGGGCATTTCCGGTGTATCCCCAGATATCGAGTTGTTGTTTTATGTGAATCGGGGCCGATCGCACGGTGAGGTATCCGCCGTTATTTTGGCACAGTTGTCGCATTTGAGAAATCTTCTCCACGGCATTTTCAGCGTCGAATCCCAGACTACCCAAACCGCTACTGGCGTGAATTTGACCCACAGCAGATCCGCCGAGGATTTGGTCAACTTTTGCCAGGGTGGCGACGGCTTCGGTGGGTCTTACTCCTATTTTGCAGGCGATCGCCCCTTCAGTGTCGGATTGAGCCATTATTTCTCTCAATCGTCGCCATAAATCCGCTTCCTGACTTTCCGGATAAGCGCTTCCGTTTAACCCCAGTTTTTCCCCCACTTCTAACACCCGGGCGGATTGTTCTTCCACGCTATCACTCAAACTTTGGAACCGCACCAGCAACCCCATTCCTTCCCCCATCTCCAATCCACTCACCAGTTGGGGGGAAAGCAGGTCGTGGACTGTGGGCGTCAGGGCGGAATTTCGCAGGGTTTGGGTGGCGGTGGCGATCGCCTCTGCATCCCCCGTCAGCACCACGCTTCCCGACCCTAGGGATTTCGGATACACCCGAAACGTGACTTGACAAATTATCCCTAATGTGCCATATGACCCACTGAGTAATTTCATCAAGTCATATCCGGCGACATTCTTCACCACGCGACCCCCCGCTTTCGCCAATTCCCCGTCATAGCGGACGAAGGAAATTCCCAGCAGTTGGTCGCGCACGCCACCATACCGCTGTCGCCAACTTCCCGTATCTCCCGTGGCCACAATCCCGCCCAGGGTCGCCAACTGACGATACACTGGATCTAAGGCGAGAAACTGTCCCACCGAGGCGAGGTTATTCTGCAAATCCGCATAGCGCATCCCCGCTTCCACCGTTACGGTTAAATCCCCCACCGCCCGTTCGATTAATCGGTTCAGGCGCGCCGTACTCACCACCACCTGCACCCCCTCGGGAATTCCTCCCCAGTGGATCTTGCTCCCCGCCCCGCAAGCCAGGAGTTTCCAGCGATTGCGATTCGCCGCTTTCACTACCTCACCCACTTCATCGGCGGTTTTTGGATAAACAATGCAAACCGGCGGCGACCCAAGCCAGCGATCGCGCACCGGATCCCGCAGATCCTCCCAGGCGATCGCCCGGTCGCTTCCCAGAATACTTTCGATTTGTTCTGCGATCGCTTTCATTTCTTGTCCTTGGTCAGTTGTCATTTGTCCTTGGTCATTGGTCTTTGGTTATTGCTCATTGGTCATTTGTCCTTAGTCATTTGACCAGTGACTAATGACTAATGCGTTAATGTTAAAGCTTCTTTCTAGCCCTGAGAAAAAATTTTCCTCTACTGCTTTTTTCATTGGTGGGATATTATATCACATGCAGCCCACTTCCATCTTGTTGTTTGTTATTTGTCCTTTGACCTGTTACCACATGACCAATGACTAACCAACTGAACCCATTTGAAAAGATTGTCGGACAACAGCAAGCCGTGGAATTGCTCACCCAGGCGGTGGAGTGCTTACGCATTGCGCCTGCTTATTTATTTGTGGGGACGGCGGGGGTGGGGCGTGCTTTGGCGGCGCGTTGCTTTTTAGAATTACTGTTAATTTCTAAAAAAGGTTCTACTGTGGGCGTGAAACGCAAGTTAGAAAATCATCCGGACTTGCTGTGGATAGAACCCACCTATTTAGACCGAGGAAAATTGCTGACCACCAAAGAAGCGCAAGCGGCGGGACTCAAACGGAAAGCCCCGCCACAAATTCGCTTAGAACAAGTGCGCGATATCGGGGAGTTTCTGGGTAGAAATCCCCTGGAAGCTCTGCGAAAGGTGGTGGTTATCGAACAAGCGGAAACTATGAATGAAAGTGCGGCGAATGCGTTGTTAAAAACTTTGGAAGAACCGGGACAGGCAACCTTGATTTTAATTGCGCCCGGGGTGGATTCTTTGCTGCCAACTTTGGTTTCTCGCTGTCAGCGAATTCCGTTTTATCGCCTTACTGATGAGCAGATGGCGGAGATATTGCTTCGGGAAGGATATGAGGAGATTTTGCAAAATCAGGCGGTGTTGGGAATGGCGCAGGGGTCCCCGGGAATGGCGATCGCCTGTTGGCAAACCTTACAAGAAATTCCCCCAGAACTATTAGAAAAACCCCGCCAGTTCCATTTCACGACCCAGCAAGCCCTAGAATTAGCCAAACAAATCGATCGCACTCTGGATACCCCAGAACAACTGTGGTTACTCGACTACCTGCAGCAAGCCTATTGGATTGCTTCCCAGGAACAAGGAATTATCAGCGATTTCCCGATTCATCAGTTCGAACGGGCGCGGCGCAATTTACTCAATTATGCCAGTCCGCGTCTGGTCTGGGAAGTCACCCTGATGGGGATGAGTTAATCCGAAAGGGTGCGAATGATAATTAGCCCGCGTAGGCGGGCGTTGCTTGCCAAGGCGCGATTTCAATCCCCCGCTTTTTCCAAAAATTCCTTGCACAAAACCGACAGCAGGTGATATAATAAAAAATTACTTGCAGTTGCGGTCGGGGAGGAACCCTTCCCAGAGCCACAACTTGTCACGAGATAGCTTGCACATTTACGGGCAAGCTCTGCTAAAATCAAAGACACGCGGACGTGGCGGAATTGGTAGACGCGCTAGATTTAGGTTCTAGTGCCGCAAGGCGTGAAGGTTCAAGTCCTTTCGTCCGCATTGGGAAACTGGTAGAGGGAACGGCGATCGCGCTTCGGATTAATCTCCAGAGGCGCGATCGCATTACTCATCCCCTCAATCCCGACGGCGAAACCGCACCCGCAATCCATCCCGAGGATGGGGGGTGGGCACCGTCACCAACTCCAAATCTTGGTCTGGGAGCAATTCCCAGCGATAATTCCGCACCAAATGGGTGGCAAATACCCGCATCACCAGCAGGGCAAATGCTTTCCCCAAACATTCCCGCACCCCGCCCCCAAAGGGCACGAAACTAAAGGGTTTTTGCTTATCCTCCGCGCGATCGGCTCCAAATCGGTCCGGATCGAATTCCTCCGGATGCGGATAAACCGCCTCATCTTGATGGGTTTGATTGATTTGATAGAGAATCATCCATCCTTCCGGGATTCGATAGTCATTGAACTCGCAGGAATTCACCACGCGCCGAAATCCACCCCCCACCGGTGGCACCTTTCGCAACACCTCTTTGACGACCTGTTCGAGGTAGGTCATCTGTTTGAATAGGTCCATTGTCAGGGAATCCGAGCATCCCACCTGCTGCTGTTCTTCGCGCAGCTTTGCGATCGCCTCGGGATGCTGCGCCAGCAACAAACACAAGGAAGCGAGAGAAGAAGTGACGGTTTCGTGACCGGCAAACAGCAGCAAAAGCACTTGGTCTTTCAATTCTTCCAAGGTTAACCCGTTTCCCTCTTCATCGCGCGCCTCTAAGAGCAACCCGAGAGCATCGTTGCGCGGGGTATTTTCTTGCTGTCTGCGGCGGACGATTTCTTCGATTTTATCTAATAGTAATTGGCGACACCGCATGGCTTTTCCAAACCGGGACCAAGGTAAATTTAGGGGAATGGAAAATAACCCCTCGGTCCAGGTTTGAAAAATTTGGCTTAATGCGGCAGTTTCCGAGCCGGTTTCGGTGCCAATTAACAAGATGCTGGCAATGTCAAAGGTGTAATTTCGCAGTTGCGGATACCAGGTCATTTCCCCCCACTCTTCCCATTTGGCGAGATATTGATGGGTGATTTTTTCCATGCGGGGAAGATATCCCGCCAGGGCCTTGGGGACAAACGCCTGCGCCATGAGGCGGCGTCGCTGTTGGTGCAAGGTACCGCTTTGGGTGGCGAGGGAGAGCGAACCGAGTAAAGTGCGGGTACTATAAGGCCAAGTGGCGGCAAAATAGCTGTTGTCGTGGGTAAATAGAAAGCGATTCGCTTCTGAACCGCTCAACATGACGGTAGGTTGTCCGAAGATATGGCTGCGGTAAACCGAACCGTATTTTTTTTGACGCTTTTGGTTGAAGTCGCGATCGCGAAGAAAGCTAATGGTTTCGCCAATTATCGGCCAACCAAAGCTTCCGGGGGGTAAGGGCAGCGATCGCGAAGTGTCTGTGGTGGTCATGGTTTTTTTCAGTAGAACCCAACTCCCCACCATTGTGCCACCGCGCTGGCTTGAAAATTGAGAATTGAGCAATTTTGAATTGAGAATTGGGAAAATTCTCCATCCTCTATCCTCAGTGGGCTTCCTCGGTTCTCAGCGATCGCTTCTTGTTGAGTTCCACCGAACCGGAAACCGGGTTTTGCTCTCTAATTCGTTGCCAATCGGGCAAGATTGAGGGCAAGATTCCCGGTTTCTTGTAGCTTTCTCCTGAACCGACGCTCTAGTTATTCGCCCCCGGGGTTTTGATGTTAATAAACGGTAGCGCCCCGCCATCACTGCCCATCACCATCGGGAATTGACCATCCCATTTCTCGATCGCTTGCTTTTGCAGCAGTTGTGCGGTGATGCTTTCTCGCAGCAATCTTTGTGCTTCGGCTTGACCTTTTGCCCGGTTGATATCCGCCTGGGCTTCTTGTTCGGCTTTCAGAGCGATAAAAGATGCCCGTTTCGCTTCTTGTTCGGCGATTTGCTTCGCTTCAATTGCCTTAGCAAATTCTGGCGAGAACTGGATATCCACCAAGGATATATCGTTAATCAAAACGCTATACTCGCTCAATCTCTCTTGGATTTGATTGTCGATTTCTAGCTTGAGTTCCGTGCGTTTGGTGATGATTTCCTCGGCATTTTTCTTGGCAGTTGCAGCTTTTACCACTTCCGAAACGGCTGGAGAAATAATCCGATTGACGATTTCACTTTCGTCGCCGATAGTTTGATAAATGGTATTGACCCGCGCCGGGTCTACTCGCCAGTTGAGTGCCACATTCATGGTGACATATTGCAAATCTTTAGAAGCGGCTTCGGCTTCGATTTCGTTTTTCTGCACCCGCACGCTCATGGTTTCAACGCTGGTCACGATGGGCATAATTGGGTGGATGCCTTCATCGAGAATTCCCTCTTGGACTTTACCGAATTTCATCAATACCCCCCGTTGCCCTGCGTTAATAATCACAAAGGGCTTAAAGGCGGCGGCTAATATAAATAACAAGATGACTCCGGTTATTCCACCTGCCACTGTAATGGCTTGTTTGGAGTTGTAAGAAGGATTAGAGGAAGAGGAGTATTTCATCTTTTGCTGCTCTTAGTTTGTGTTAAAGGTGCTTTGGGTCTCGTCCCACACCAGAGTCGGCGCATTTTCTAAAATTTTATCAAATTTTAAACATTCCCTTGCTGCTTTGGCGTGGGCTGTGGGTTGTGCAGAAAGCAAGGGGTCTTGCTGCGGAGGTTTACTCCATTTTTCCGGTAATGATTTGTGGGCTTTTCTATGATAAACCTAAAGCACTAAACTTGTCACTAATTGATGAAGTTTTATGAAGATTACGGCAGCTCATGGTTGGCCTGGAACCACGGAAGAGGCGATCGCGATTCAGCAGCAGTTGCGATCGCAAGTGGTGGCGCAAGACGATTTGCCCCCAGTGCAGTATGTGGCGGGGGTGGATGTAGGCTACAAAGACAACGATAGCATCACTCAGGCGGCGGTGGCGGTGCTGAGTTTTCCGGATTTGCAGATCTGCGATCGCGCGATCGCTACTCGTCCCACCACCTTTCCTTACATTCCCGGATTCCTCTCCTTTCGAGAAGTCCCGGCGATTTTAGACGCCTTGCAACAGTTAACCCAGATCCCCGACTTGTTGTTATGCGACGGACAGGGGTTGGCGCATCCGCGTCGGTTTGGGTTGGCGTGCCATTTGGGCGTATTGACCGACCTGCCGGCCATTGGCGTGGCCAAATCCCGGTTTATTGGCGAACATGACGAGTTAGGGAAGCAGCGCGGCGCGTGGCAACCCTTGCGACATCAAGGTGAAATCATCGGGGCGGTGGTGCGTACGCGCAGCAACGTCAATCCGATTTACATTTCCATCGGACATCGCATTTCCCTGCCCACCGCCATCGATTATGTATTGCGCTGTACCCCAAAATACCGATTGCCCGAGACCACGCGCTACAGTGACAAACTGGCATCCGAGGGTTGAGAAGGCACGCCAGAAGTCGGTTTTTCCAGTCTCGGCGATCGCGATTGCCCGTTTCGCCGACGAGAGTTACAAAACTTTATGTCGGCGATCGCCTCCCTTTGTGTCCGATATCACTGCCGCTGCTGTGACAATATCACTGATAATAGAAAGTTTGGGGATTCATAATAGAAATAGAAAATAAACTCGACCGGGGGTGAATACAATGACCGCTAATTTTGGATATTTCCCAGGGCGTCGTTGCCGCGTGGTTAAACCGGAAAACATCCTATTCCACGATAACTTACAGGAATTCGGCTATCGAGCCAGCATTCTGAGTAATTTAGCAACCGGCGGCAAGCTTTCTCTAGAAGATGCCTTTGATAAAATCGAACAACTCTGGGAAAAATTAAGCTACTCCAAGCAAGAACTGGGCATTGGAGAGTCCTCCAATAGAGGGCGACGGGGTACGGAAGACCCTTAGGGACTTTTGATGGCGCTTGGGGTATAATATTTACCTAAAATTGCCTGCCAGTAGTGGTAAATGTTTTTTGTCGTATTTTTGCATAGGGTGCAACGTGAAAACGCTTTCCAAATGCTTAGCCGCTTGGCTTCGGAATCCTTTTGGAATCCTGTGGGCGCGGATACTGGTCTTGCGAGAGGCTAGCCTAACCGCGTCTTTTTTTGTTGGAAATCAGTCAATTTACTGACAAAATTATGAGAAAATCGATCCAGTGGAGGAGTTTAATTGCCGCCCGATTCCATGCGGTTACGTGGGTGAAGATTAAAAGGGGGGCACTCAAGACCGAGGGATCCGGCGATCGTTAACGACATTCCCAGATAGGTATTGGCAAATCAAATGCCACCCTAAAATGACATCCGATCGCAGACACTCCCCGAAGTTATTGGGATAATCGAAATACTCTCCGGAACTCGGAGAGCGAAGCGGCGGCACATGCCGCATTTAGAATAACAATCGTTCTTGCCAAACCGGATCGAATTTCACCCGAGCGCGGGTAGGTCGATATTTATGCTGCCACAGTAGGAGAGCCTTTGAGAGTTATGCACGAATTAACATTAGGATGGGTAGAAGCCGGAGAGGTCAGAGTTCAGACCCTTTGGGACAATCAGCCAAGCAAAAACCCCGGTACCGTGCGAATCGGTCGAGATCCGACTCGCTGCGATATCGTTTTACTGCATTCAAGCGTGTCGGGATTGCATGTGGAAATCTTTTACCACCACGGAAAAAATAGTTTTTACTTGCGGAACCTGCGCTATACCAATCCCCCCACGGTGGATGGCCATAAATTCACCAAAGGCAGTGCCAGTTTACGTCAAGGCAGCATTATTCTGTTGGGACAAGTGAAACTGAAAGTGATTGCCATCGATCCGCGAGATCCGGCTGCAGTGATGCTCTCGCCTAACTCTTCAGGAAAGGAATTGGTGGGGCAAAAAAGCCGTCGCCGTCGCCCCGCGCGTAAACCCCTCCCCACTTACGGATTGGAATGTCCCAACTGCAAGAAAGTCTCTCCGAATAAGTTACTGGATTTTGGTTGTCCCTGGTGTGGTTCCTCTCTGAGTTCGGCAAAAAGTGTGGTCATGTCAAGCAATAGTGAATGATAGGTTATATCTTGCCTTGTCGGTTTAATTGTAAGCGAGGTTTCCGTTGGTGCCGATCTGCTTTTCTTCATCTAGAGGGTGGGCTTTTGGTGGTTCAATCGGCAAGGGTAAGGTGACGATAAAGGTCGTTCCTTTTCCTACTTCACTGTGGACGGAAATGGTGCCGCCGTGTAACTCTACCGATTTTTTCACAATGGCCAATCCCAGTCCGGTTCCCTCAATTTTTGTGGCATTGGTGGCGCGATAAAAGGTCTCGAAAAGCCGTTTTTGGTCGTCTTTGGGAATGCCGATTCCCGCGTCTTGAATGTGGAACGTGACTTGGCGATCGCGGCAATTTAGCGCCAAGCGAACCGGCTTGCCTTCGGGAGAATACTTGAGAGCATTGGAGAGCAAATTCACGAGAATGTGCCGCAGGAGTTTTCGATCCATCCACCCCGAGTGGCAGGTGCCGTTAAAAGTGAAATCAAAGGGGTGGCGATCGCGATCGCTCTGTTGCAGTTCTTCCACCAATTCCTCGCAGTATGCTTTGACATCAAGTCGTTGGGGCTGGAATTGAAGTTTGCCGGTTTCTGCTTTGCCAATAATCAGTACATCATCGAGCAAATCGGTCATTCGCTTCACCGCCATTTGAATCCGATCGAAGTGCTTGAGCTTTTTTTCTGCAGAGAAGCGATCGCTGTAATGCTGTAGTAATTCCGTGGAAGATTGAATGGTAGTCAGGGGCGTGCGAAACTCGTGGGAGGTCATGGAAATAAACTGCGATCGCAGTTGCGCTAGTTGCTTTTCTTGGGCTAAAGAATCGCGCAGTTTGCTTTCGAGTTGCTTGAGGTGGGTAATGTCAATTCCTACGGAAACCGCTGCCTTTCCATTGTCGTATTTTTGCGCCACAAGCAAGTAATTGCGCGTCTGACCTTGATAGTGGCTTTCAATTTCGCGGGAGGCTTGCCAATCGCTATCGGCAAAAAACCGCTGCATAAATTCGCCCAATTCCGGCGTACTTTTGAGAAAGCCAAGGGGTTGACCGATAAAGTCTTCTGGGGTTAAATTAAACTGAGCGGCTAAAAATTTGTTGGCTCCCATATAATGCAAGTCGGAACTAATCCAGGCGACGCTTCCGGGGACGGCATCTAATACCGCTTGCAGTCGATCTTTGGCTTGTTGCAGTCCCTGTTGGGCGGAGTGGCGATCGCTGATATCGCGGGCGATGCAAATTAGTTCGTCGTCTTCTAGTGCGGTGAGGGAGACTTCTTGATAGAATTCCGTGCCATCGCGACGAATTCCCTTGGCGATTCCCCGCCAGGGTTGACTCTCGCTGATAAAAGGCAGCAAGGTATCTTGAAATGCGCTGAATTGTGCGTTATGATATAGGTTTTGCCAGCTCATGCCCAGCAGGTCGCTGGGGCGATCGTAGCCGTAGAGTTTGGCATAAGCCGGATTGAGATAGATATATTCGCGATCGCTGTTGAGCAGGGCAATGCCGTCGATAGAGGATTCGATCGCCGCTAAGTGCTTTTCCAAAGAGCGTTTGGCCAGAGTGTGCTGCACCACTTCTACCACAAAGCGATCGTTGCATTCTTTTAACGCCGCCGTGCGTTCTTCTACCTCGGTTTGCAAGGATTGATTGGCCTGCATTAGTTGGCGGGAGTGGGCAGAATCCCGCTCTGGTGTCACAAAAGATAGAATAGAGCGGAGTTCCCCTCCCGGATCTACCACGGATGACAGCAAACATTCGCATTTTATACTTCTGCCAGAAGGCGTCAAATAGCGGGCTTCGATCCGGGTGTGGCGCGCTCTCCCCTGCCGCAAATCGGCGATCGCTTCCTCCATTGAGTCCGCCCCTGTAGGATAGACCAAAATCCCGTCTCTGAGATGCTTGCCCACTACTTGCGAGGCACGCCACCCCAAGAGGGTTTCGGCTTGGGCGGACCACCGACACACCCGCAACTCGCGATCCCACTCGATCGCCGCCACCGGACAACGATCGAAGAAAATGTCGAGTTTTCCATCTGCCGATTGCCCCGCCGTTTCCGGTGCTCGAATCGGGGAAATCTCTCGCCCCACCCACTGCATAGTAGGCTTACCTTTGTAGCTACAAAAGCAGCCGCGCAATTCCACCTGCACCGTCTTGCCATCCACCCGGAAGCACTGGGTGAGGGTGGGATTTTGTACGTCCGAGGTCGGATCGAGGGTAGGAAGTCCCAACTTGTGTGCGGGTTGACCGATTAATTCTTCCGGTGTAGCGGCACCGAATAATCGCACCCCCGCTCGGTTAATATAAGAAACTCGCGCTTCGCACACCAAGGCGATCGCCTCTGGAATCATCTCCCCTAATTGGTGGTAGCGCTGTTCCCATTCTCCTATTATGCTCTGCTGTACCTGCTGTTTTTTTTGGCGCATTTTTTTTCTTCCCTAGCCCATGAGATGCCCTTACAACTGCCACGATCGCCTCGCGAAAGTCGTCTAATCCTCCCGAACTCCCCCAGTGGGGAATCAGGCCCCGAAGCGATCGCCGCAATTATGGCGCGATCGCTACCCCGGATGCGAACTTCGGCTCGGTTGCCACAATGTCTATCCCCATACCCCCTTTTCTGAGCGCATCCAGCCTCGATTTGACCCCATTCGTAGAATTGGCGACATAACCTCATTCGGAGACGAGACATTGCAACCTTCTCGGGTAACAGGCGATTTATGTTTAATCGATTCCAATTTAGATTAACCCACTCTCCATATTTTGCAGTGATCTGTGTCATAGAAGATGCTGCTTTCCAGTCACAATCCCAAGAAATCCTCGCCTTGCATCCCGCTTTTGCTGCACCGGACTACTCACTCCCATTTTATTGTTTTTTGTTACTGCACAATTCCCCGGGAAAATTCGTTGATTTTACCCACATCCCTCGGCGCTCCAGTCGGTAATTCTACGTATCCCGCTCCCCAGTTTCGAGCTGTTTTGTCGGCTTATAATTTCCGAAAATTTACCGATATTCCCTCAAATATCGCGCTTTTTATCATGTTTTTATGCCTGGATTTAAACTGCCTGAAACCATGCAGTGAGCGCCACAGCTAAAGCATCGGCTGCATCATCGGGCTTCGGTATTTTCTCTAAGTTAAACTCGCGAGCGACCGCTTCTTGGACGTCGTATTTTTCCGCATTGCCATAGCCGGTGAGTGCGAGTTTAACTTGGGCGGGGGTGTATTCCACCACGGGAACATTATGCTGGGCCAATACGAGCAGAATGACCCCCCGGGCCTGAGCCACTAAAATCGTGTTGCCCATGCGATAAAAGAAGAGTTTTTCTGCCGCAACCAGGTCGGGTTGAAACTGTTCTACCAGGGCTTGCATATCGTCGTAAATGGTGCGAAGGCGATCGCCCATCGGTTGCTTGGCGGGGGTTTGAATGATGCCAAAATCGAGAATCGAGACCTTATCCGCGCCAGTTCGACCTTGGCCCAATTCGCAGGCGATCGCGCCAAATCCGAGAGTAGCTAACCCGGGGTCGAGGCCCAGGATGCGTTTTTCCATGAGTGAATAAATCTGTGGGAAAACGGCTGAAGGAGGGTAGTGAATATTACATTGTAGAGTGATTGCTTGTTGGTTTCATCCCGGTCAAAGCCCTGAGCTTTAGCGCCGCTAGGGACGCTAAAGCGCAACGAAGAAATCTCAGAGCTTAGGCATTGTCTTCTTCCGGCATTTCCACGCCAAAGACGCTGCAGAAGACCTTTTGCACCTTATAACCCGAGTCAATCGATTCGAGGGGGTCTTTCCGCAGGCGGTGACGCAGACATAGCGTCACCACGCGGCGGATATCATCCACCGTCACCTCCGTGCGACCTTCCAAAGCTGCGATCGCCTTCGCCGCCCGGTTAGTGACGATATCGCCGCGCAAACCATCCACATCGAGTTCGGCGCAAACTTGGGAAATTTGCACCCGCAGATCGTAGTCCATCGTCACCGAAGGCAAGAGATTTTGCGCCTCGATCAGCTTTTGTTGCAAATCTTCTTGCTTTTGGGCGCGTTGTTCCAGGTAGACTTTGGGATTTTGGTCAAATGCCGAGCGTTCCTCGACGATTTTCACCCGCAAAGCAGGTTTTTTCACGGTACGGATTTCCGCGTGCATCCCGAAGCGATCGAGCAATTGGGGGCGCAGTTCCCCTTCCTCCGGGTTCCCGGATCCCACCAGGACGAATCGCGCGGGGTGGCGAATGGAAATCCCTTCTCGTTCCACGGTGTTCCAGCCAGAAGCTGCCGAGTCGAGTAGCACATCCACCAGGTGATCGTCAAGCAGGTTGACTTCATCCACATAGAGGATGCCGCGATTGGCTTTTGCCAGCAGTCCCGGTTCAAAGGCTTTTACACCTTCCGAGAGGGCTTTTTCGATATCGATGGTGCCGCAAACGCGATCCTCGGTGGCCCCCAGGGGCAGGTCGATCATCTGCACTTTGCGCCGCATCACCGGTAAGGATTCGTTATTGGCGACGCGATCGCGCACGCTGTCGCTCATCAATTCCGGATCCGACGGATCGCTGTTAAAGGGGTCATCAGCGACCACTTCGATTTCGGGAAGCAGATCGGCGAGTGCGCGAATCGTTGTAGATTTGCCAGTGCCGCGATCGCCCATAATCATCACCCCGCCAATCTTGGGATCGATTACATTGAGCAGCAGTGCCAGCTTCATCTCATCCTGACCGACAATTGCCGTGAAAGGAAAGACAGCACGCCGCGCCATCGCGGTAGGGGTTGGAATAGCTTGGGCAGTCGGACTCACTTGTTTACCTAAAATACTAATATATGAATGCTCCCCCACCTGCTGGAGCAAGGTGGAGGTGTCCCGGTAGGGCGGTGGGCTGTCAGGCCCGCTCCCCGTATCCCAGTCAGGTGGCATTCTCACCGCGCACTGGAAGCTTTTGCCCAGATGCGCCTCCAAATCGTTTCCGTCTGGAGCTAATTTGAGAAAATGAATTGTCCTTGGATTCTAACCTAGCGCCCTAGATTTACTAATTGGGCGATACCAGGATTTACAGGGCATCCAGCCTTGCCAAATGGGTCGTGTCTCCGGTTTGCTCGGAATCTGTGTCCGCCCTTTACCGTACCCATTGAGCTGGTACAAGTTTACCAGAGTTTGGCGATTTTTCCTCTACCAACTCCGGCGCTGAACTGCGTTGAGCATTTCTGCTTGGGGGAGGCAAAATCACCCCGTCTTGACTCCACCGTGCGATCGCGACGGATGGAGAGTGCGATCGCGTTTGTTCAAGGATAGCGTTTTTCATTGTCTCGCGATCTGTGGTTGTTTGTCGTTTGTCTACCCATGCAGCACGCGGCGATCGCGGCGAGGGGGACAATGCAGAGGGTTCAAAGAAAGCGATTTTCGGGTTTAAGTGTTAAAGCCCCAGGTGGGATCGGAGGCGAGCAATTCTGTAGCGGCATCTGGCGGTAACGGTTTGGCGAAGAAATACCCTTGACCGTATTCGCAACCGAGCGATCGCAGGCGTTCCATTTGGTCGGCGGTTTCCACCCCTTCGGCAATCACGTCCATTTTCAAGTTATGAGCCAAGGTAATAATCGTTTTCACAATGGCTTCATTTTCATCTCCCTCATTCATCCGACTGACGAAGGAGCGATCCACCTTTAGGGTATCGGTGGGAAATCGGTGCAAGTAACTCAACGAAGAATATCCCGTGCCGAAATCATCAATGCCGAGCTTCAGGTTTAACCCTTTGAGGGAGCAAAGCATTTCAATGGCCAACTCTACGTCATCCATCACCACGCTTTCGGTCATTTCCAGTTTGATGTAGCTCGGATCGATATTGGTTTCGCGAAGGATTTGTTGGACCACCTCAATGAGATTGGGTTGGGCGAACTGTTTCCCGGAGAGATTCACGCTCATCATTAAGGGTGTAGAGCGATCGAACTGTTCGGACCACTGGCGAGTCTGCCAACAAGCTATCCACAAGACTAACTCGCCGAGGGAGATAATCAAGCCAGTTTCTTCTGCAATCGGGATAAACTCTCCCGGAGAGACCATTCCCCGTTCCGGGTGCAGCCAACGAACCAAAGCTTCAAACCCGGCTATTTTTCCGGTTTTCAAGCAGATTAAGGGTTGGTAATAGAGGACGAATTCAGAGTCGAGGGATGGGGCAGTGGGGAGCGATCGCCCATTCGCACCGTTAGCCTGTTTTCCCGCAGTGCCCGAAAAACAGTGTTGGATTTGTGCCTGGGGTTGCCCCGCTTTGCCATTGGGGGTTTCTTGTGCCGCACAGACCCCACAGCCATCTGCTCGCCGACCCCCAGCCGGATCGGTGAATGCAGAACCGTCAGGACTTTTCACCCATTGGGAGAGGGCGCGTCTCAGGTCAGTTTCTAGCTTAAAGCGGGTCACTGCATTTTGTTGCATTTTGCTTTCAAAGACCTCGGGACGTAATTTGCCCAGGGCCTTGGCGCGATACATAGCGGTATGGGCTTCGCGCAGTAAATCGCGTTTTTCTTCTCCCTGACTGAGGGCCATTCCCATACTGGCAGTGGTAAAGACTTCTTGACCTTGGAGGTGAAAGGGTAAAGTCAGTTGGCGGCAGAGGTTTTCGCCGATGTGAATGCCTTCTTGTTCGCTGTCGAGGTTTTCGAGGAGGATGGCAAATTCGTCTCCGCCGACGCGGGCGATTTCCACGGTGGAAAAGTGACCGCAGCGCTGCTGAAGGGCTAGGGTTTTGCGAATGCGCTCCGCGATCGCGATCAGCAAGCGATCGCCTAAGTCATGTCCGAGTCCATTGTTGATATTTTTGAAGCGATCGAGATCTAAAAACAGGACGGCGATTAAGGTAGAAAGGGTGGAACGCGGATTCAGTGCGCAGATCTCCACCGAAAGCTGGTTTTCTAAGTCCCCTGCCGAGTGTGGAACCGGGCGTTCCTGCGGGGGCTGAGATTTTTGGGTTTTGATTTGCACTCTGGCATGGGATCGCTCCAGTTGCTTCATAAATAAGGAGCGGTTGGGCAAACCGGTGAGGCGATCGTGAAAGGCATAATACAGTAACTTGGAAACCACCACTGTGCTCAGGGTGCTGGCAAATGCCACGGCGGGGGCAATGACGGGGAGCCAACCGGCTCCATGAAATACGCCAAAACTAATCCCGTAAATGCCTACCAAACCGAGCATAACGGCGACTCCCAATTCCAGGGGATGCTCCATGCGCCACGAGATAATTCCGCCGGCAAAAGACCAGCTCACCACCCAGAGGATTTCCACCCACTCGGGCCAATACCAAAACAAGGGCTGTCCATCCAAGGCGCTGCTTAACAGTTGGCTGAGCATCTGAGCGTGAATGATTACCCCTGGCATTTGCAGGTTTTCGCGCTCGGTTTTCACGCCATAGGGGGTGAAAAATAAGTCTTTTTGGCTGGGGGCAGTGGTGCCAATGAGGACGATTTTATCTTTGACGAGATTGGGGTCAATTTCGCCGTTTAAAACTTCGGTGAGGGTAATTTCCGGGGCGATCGCGCCGGGAGAGCGATAATTGAGCAGGATTTGGTAGCCGTTGGCGTCAATGGTTTGATAGCCGCCAGAGTTGGACTGTAACGGCTTTAATCGGACTTTGCCGAAATTGATGTGCAACGGGTTGGCGGGGCTATTTTCCAAGGAAATGTCTTGCTGTTGCATGTAGCGCAGCGCCACGCGCAAGGCAAAGGAATAGGATAAACCGTTGGTCTGGCTGGAGGCAAAGAGTAAGTTGCGCCGCACCACGCCATCGGGATCGTTGACGATATCGTTAAATCCAATAGCATCCGGGGATAGCATCGGCGGCGGGGGCACCCCGGCTTCTTGGGCGTCCGGGAGTTTGGTAATGCCGATGAGATTGGGGGTTTTTTCGAGCTGTGCGAGCAGTGCTTGATGACCGGGTTCGTGCGGGACATCGCGATAGAGGTCGAGTCCGATAACCGCCGGGTCGTATTGGGATAATTCCTGCAATACTGTGGCGATCGCGCGATCGGACAAGGGCCACTGGTTCTGGTTTTGAATGTCGGACTCGGTAATGGTGACGAGCAACAGGCGCTCATCCGGATCGCGATCGCCCAAGCGAGACCGCATCATCCAGTCAAAGTTGGCCAGTTCTAAGTATTGAAATCCACCCGCTACCCGCACGGCGATCGTGACCCCGGAAACGAGCAAGCAGGCAATGAAGACGGAGCCAAATGCCGGTTGTATCCGGTTGAGTCGGCTTTCGCCTATCTGTCGATGCACCACAGACCAAATCGAACTGATTTTTTGGCAAAGTTGAGAAATCACTGGGTTTGATTGGGGAGGAAGTGATTGCAAAGGTTAAAAGGAAGATTTTTGCATTTCGTGGGGTAATTTGGGATGGGAAAATGGTGGTATGGGGTGTAGGGGTCGCATCTAACGCCTCCAGAATGTTTGGGACCATCGAACATGCACCCTCGTCGTTCGTCTTGGACGCCGCTAGCGCAACTTTTCTCTGGCTCTGGCGCGTGACGGGCAAGAATCGGATCGGGTTTGTTGGGTCTTCTCTTCCTTGGTAGCACATCACCTGGGGAGGTTGGTTGTTCCGCCCGAGTGAAAGTCGGCTCTGTCTTTCGCCAGATGGCGAGTTTCTGAGTGTTCTCTAGTTGCTATTTTAGGCTTGCATGTTCATTCCCAAGGTAAAATTCCTTTGTTAGCTTCAAGGGGATTTTTCGATTATGGCGAATCAACTTCCTATCCCAGTGGTTGTGAATGGGGCAGGCGGTAAAATGGGTCGCGAAGTGGTCAAGGCGGTTGCCCAAGCTGAAGATATGATGCTTTTGGGAGCGGTCGATCGCAATCCGGAGTATATGGGCAAAGATGTGGGCGAAGTGGCAGGTTGCGGTCCGCTGGAAGTTCCCATTATTAATGACCTGCAGGGCACTCTGGGAATGGCGGTTCAGGAAAAACAACCGGGGGTGATGGTGGATTTTACTCACCCGAGTTCGGTTTATGAAAATACCCGCGCCGCGATCGCCTATGGGATTCGCCCGGTGGTGGGCACGACGGGGTTGAGTCCGCAACAAATTAATGAGCTGGCTGAGTTTTCTGAAAAGGCGAGCATCGGTTGTGTTATCGTTCCGAATTTCTCGATTGGGATGGTATTGCTGCAACAAGCGGCGATCTCGGCTTCTCAATATTTCGACCATGTGGAAATTATCGAGCGTCACCACAACCAAAAGGCTGATGCCCCTAGCGGTACCGCAATTCAAACGGCTCAAATGCTGGCGGAATTGGGGAAAACTTATAATGTCCCCGCCGTGAAGGAAACGGAAAAGCTCTCTGGGGCCAGGGGCACCCAGATCCACGAGGGCATCCGGATCCACAGCCTCCGCCTCCCGGGTTCGATCGCTCACCAAGAGGTGATTTTTGGCGCACCGGGCCAGGTCTATACCCTCCGTCACGATACCAGCGATCGCGCCTGCTACATGCCGGGAGTTCTCCTGGCTATTCGCAAGGTCCTCCAACTTAAAACTACGATCTATGGTCTGGAAAAACTCCTGTAACCCGACTCTCTAAACGAAGATTTTTCCGGGGTTGGATTCGCGTTTTGAGCGTTGGGTGAGTGGAGTCTCTCCATTCCCCGCCTCAAAACTTCTTTCTTCGCGCTGTTCGATCGTTCTATTTGTTTGCTCGAGAATTTCCCTTACCTATCGTTCGCTCATGCTAGTTCCGTTAACTCGCGAAACCTTTCATGCCCTGATTCCTGCCATCGCCACTGGCGCTCAATATCTCTATTTTTGGGGCAAGTTTAATGATTTTTTACAGCGACTGCTGATTTCTGTGGTCGGGATTTTAAGTTTGACGTTGTTGGTGAATCTGTTGCCAGATGAGTGGCGTCCTTTTCTGCTGCTCCTGGGAATCGCGATCGGTCTGTATTGGCTCTGGGGACCGGTCGCTTCCGCCGCTCGTCGCAATTACGAGTGCCGTCGCTACAAATACAGTGGCTTCTGGCAAGGAGAGGTCTTGGATGTTTTCGTCACGGAAGATGTGGTGGGCACGGAGGAAACGGTCAACCAGCGCGGAGAGCTGGTGATCGTGGAAAACCGCGAGCGGCGGCTGAATCTGGAGGTGGGTGATGAAACTGGGTTTAGTACCATCATTCGGGTTCCCCTGCGTCGCGAACATAAGGCGATCGCTCCGGGGGATATCGCTGAAATGCTCGTGATGTCTAACCGTGGGGACCTCGGTCGCATTGCTAAGGTCTCGGATATCTTTCTGCCCCGGATTAATTTTTGGGTCAGCGACTATCCCTACTTGCGACGCGATTTATTTGAAGAAGTCTCTCAAGAGGTCGGCTACCAGGCCGATCGGCGCTCTCCCAAACGTCGCGCTAAACGCCGTTAACTCGGAAGGGTGCAGGGATGAGGTGGGGTGGGCGTCCACCCGCCAGTTTTGACTGCTGTCAAATAATCCCCCTGCCTTCTTGTCCGTATGCCTGCCACGCTAAATCCACTAACCCGTTGGCTATGGCAACCGCAACTACCGCACTGCCTTTTCTCCCGTCTACTCGAATGTTCTGAATCATCGAGTCGTTGAGTCTCGCTTTTGCTGCATCTACTCCCACAAATCCGGAGGGGGTTCCGATCACGAGGGCGGGTCGGATTTCCTCGGATTCGATTAATTCCACGAGGGCGGTTAGGGCTGTCTGAGCCTGACCCACGACGAAAATTCCCTCGGGATAGCGCCTCGCAAGGGTCTCAATCCCCCATGCAGCACGGGTTTTCTCTTTTTGGGGCCGGGTCAGTGCTTCCATCGAACAGTAAACCGGATTGGCAAAGGTGGTTTGAATATGCGGCGTAATCCCAACCTGCACCATCGGTACGTCTACCACGATCGTACTCCGCGCCGCTAACGCCGCCGCACCCGCCTGCAGGGCTTGGTCAGAAAAGCGAATCAGGGACTTGTATTCAAAGTCGGCGGTGGCATAAATTGCCCTCCGGACAATCTCGTACTCTGCCGGCGAGAAGACGTGCTCGCCGATTTCGCTGTCAATAATTGCCAAACTCTGGGCATCGGTTGCGTGCCATTCCATGTTAAGCGTTTTACTATTAATCGTTTATTTTCAAGCACCATTGCCGGAATTTTTCTGTTTCTGGCATCCGTGCTATTGCTGTTTCCAGCAGGCAGCTTGCCTTTCTTCAGAATCATACCAGCCTACGCTCTCCCTCTATCTGCTGATTTAATCCCCCTTTCCCCCATTCGTCAATCCCCCTGGGATTTTTCTCTGAAGTTGGCAATTGCGAATTTGTTAGCTGATATTATTCGGCTTCGATGGCGGCGGCAAATTCGCGCAGGGTCTCGGCGTAGCGATCGCCGGCCACCCCCATCACATTATTATGCATGGCTCCTTGCACGGGAAAAAAGGTCTTGGGTTCGTTCGCCGCCGCAAACAGTTTCTCTCCATGCCAAAATGCAATCACCTCGTCTTCAGTTCCGTGAATCACTAGCACCGGTGCATCCACCTGCTTAATCTTTTGAATGTTATTAAACTTGTCCACGGGATAAATCGGTATTTGGGTGATAACTCGGAAAACTGAGGTAAAGGCACTTTCTAAAACTAAACCGGCGATCGGTTCTCGGGTTGCTAACTCGACCGCAGGCCCTCCACCCACAGACCGTCCGTAAATAATAATTCGCTCCGGTGATTTTCCTAGTTTCTGTGTCAGATAAGCATAGGCTGCATTAATATCTGCATAGGCATTGTTTTCCGAGGGCTTGCCTTCGGAGGTTCCATATCCTTGATAGTCATACGCAAACAAGGAAAAGCCCATCTGGCGAATTCGATTCAAGACCGGGCGGATGTCCCCCAAGTCTTCTGCATTTCCATGACTGTAAAGAATGGTATAAGTCGCCTGGGGATTGGGCAAATATATTGCCGAAATTAAGTTGCCTTTCCCAGACTTTAGTTTGAGAATATCGCCGCTGTCTTGATAGCTATCAGGTTGCGGTTTAAAAATCATCCAATCTGACAAAAAATACCCATAACTTCCAATTGCTGCATAGATAAAAAGCACCGAAATCATCAGCCGTTTTAAAGAAAATTCGCCAATTAAAAGACGTTTTATGATTTTCTTGTTCATCAGAAATTAGGGTTGGTAAGGGGGAGAACGGAAACCCTCGTCATTTATGCGTAGGGAGGAGTTCTCCCC
>NZ_JAYFEQ010000659.1:0-308 GCF_055795085.1 Phormidium sp. CCY1219
CCATCTACTTGTTCCTCGGCAAGATATAGCCCAACGTTTGCATTATCAGTCATCCCCCCAAGGGTTAGACTAAAATCTTTGACTTCGTTAAGGGTGAAGCGGTAGTAATCATTGGAGTCAGCGCTACCTACAAAGTTATCGAAAGTCCGAGTGCCACTAAAAATACCTAAATCGGCGGCTGTTTCTGGCGTGCTACCGGGTTCGCTCACCGGTGCCGGTGCTGGCGGTGGTGGAGGTGGGGGTGGGGGTGCAACAGGCCCAGGGCCTCCGGCGGCGGCAATTCTTCCTTCTGCCATGCCGGCGAAAAC
>NZ_JAYFEQ010000660.1:0-2451 GCF_055795085.1 Phormidium sp. CCY1219
TTAGGCTGGTCAGGTGGTTAGAAGTACAAGCCCCTGGCTTTAGACATGGGGTTGGTTTCTACGGAGTCCCTGACAGACTCTGACTTATCGCATTTTCATCTGTCTGTGACCACCCAGATTCCGGAGTAACGCTGGCTTCTAAGGCTTCTACGGCAAATCGGTGGATTTAAAATTTCCCCTCTAACCGCCCAGGGGTAAAGTACGGGAGGCGAGAGTACCACAGGGTCTCGAACCCTTTACCTGAAACGGATTGAATCCGGGGTCTTCCCCCTGCTGGAGGGGGCGATAATTATTCGCAATAAGCAGCCGTTCTTGCAACTTAGCAATTTATTGTGTATCCTTCTCAATAAGAAAGGTTTCTTGAGAAGTAAAGCAGGTATTTATGTCTTTTTATACGGCGGCTTCCCTAAAGGCGGAACTCAACGAACGGGGGTGGCGCTTGACGCCCCAGCGAGAAACGATATTGCAGGTTTTTCAAAATTTACCGAAAGGCGAGCATCTGAGTGCAGAGGATCTTTACGAACTCTTGCAGGAGCGAAAAGAACGGATTAGCTTGTCCACCATTTATCGTACTGTGAAGTTAATGGCGCGGATGGGCATTTTACGAGAATTGGAGCTGGCAGAAGGACACAAGCATTACGAAATCAATCAACCGTACCCTCACCATCATCACCACTTGATCTGCGTGCGCTGTAACAAAACCATTGAATTCAAAAGCGACTCGATTTTAAAAATCGGCAACAAGACGGCGAAAAAAGAGGGATACCACCTTTTGGACTGTCAGCTAACGATTCATGCTATTTGTCCGAGCTGCCAGCGATCGCTCCTGCCAATTTAACCGAATTTCCTCATCAAAGGAAACTCCGCCTTAAAAATAAACCACCCGTGCATCCACCAAACCGCGATCTCGCAAGATTTGAATGCGAGTTTTTGCGACTTCGCGACGCAGAGAGGATCCGGCATGAATGTAAGTCCCCAAGCGATGTTCGGCTTCAAATGCATCGGGAAACACTTCGCGCACGGCGTCGAGAGTGGCGAAACTGCGTTTTGGAATCACCACTACGTAAAGCTTGCGCTCTAATGCCTCCTGAGTGGCTTTCGTTGCAATGCCAGTATTTTGCAAACCATAAGCAGATTGGAATAGCTGGAGTGCGGCTTCAGTGCGCGGGCCAAAAATGCCATCAGGCGACCCTATCGGGTAGCCGGCGACCACTAAACGTTCCTGGAGCTTTTTCACCTCTAAACCGCGATCGCCAAGTTTAAACACACCATTTACCGCAGTGGTTGAACTGAAGGTTTGCATGGGTTGAGTGGAAATGCGCGCGCTATTTTGCAACACTTGCTCTTCCAAGAGGGTGCGGGTTGTCGGACCGACGATGCCACTTTCTTGAAGTCTGTAGTCGCGCTGAAAGCGAATGACCGCACTGCGCGTTGGCACATCATATTCCCCCGTGGGCGCAGAAGTCAAGTAGCCTAACGCTTGCAATTGCTGCTGGAGGATTTTCACCTCTAAACCGCGATCGCCTAAACTGAGAAATCCCTCATCGGATCCCACTTGAGTTATCGGGCCGAAGTTTTGCGGTGGGGCTAACAGACGCCCCATTGTGGAGAGGGTGTCTGCATCCACTCGTCCAGTGATGGGAAGATTGTTATCTTCCTGAAAGCGCCGGACGGCGGATTCGGTTACCGAACCGTAAAATCCAGTAATATTCCCTTGAAAGTAGCCGAATTGTTGCAACCGTTGTTGGATAGAGCGCACTGAGTCTCCCTGCTGACCCGGCTCAAATGCCAGGGCGTGGGTAGCCACGTTTAATAGGGCTAGGGTCATGGCCACTGAAAGCCAATGAATCAAACTCGAGCTAGAAAACTTGTTCCAGTGCCAACGGGGGAAAAAGTTTGCGCGGTTAGGGAGAACGAAATCGCATCCAGTTGCCTGATACGCGAGAACCGATTCAATAAAGGCAAGGGTTTCCATGATGATGTTACCGAATCACTGATGGGAGCATCGAGGTGGGGTTTGACGGTGGAAGCAGCGCCCGCGCGCGAGCGCGATGGCCATCCTAGCAGATTGAATTATGGGCGAACAAACTGTTCCAAGCGCCATCCAAAAAGATGGACGAAGTAGGCGATCGCGATCGAACCCCGCCAAAATTAGGATAGCGAAAGATTTTGCTTACCCCCGCCAGAGTGAAAATTTCTTGCATGCCAACGCAGGTTGATGCCAACCATTGGCATCAACCTGGGCGAGGAGTATTTTCCTATTTTATGGAGTGATGGTTTGACTACTGCGCGCTCTAAAGAGACGGGGATTCCCCGGAGGGATTTTAGAACTTCCGAAAAACGGACTCTGAGGCGAAGTCAAGTACGCCTCTACAGGTTGCCCGAAGGCTTCCCTTTACTTATTTTCGTTCAATCACCTTTTATCTCTCGCCAATGAAACGCCTTTGCTAC
>NZ_JAYFEQ010000661.1:0-27142 GCF_055795085.1 Phormidium sp. CCY1219
TTTTCGGGTGGCTATTTTGTATCGGTTCATACCGTTTTGTTTTAGCCGACCGTCGGATTTACAATCCTGTAGGGGGTCCAGCCTTTAGGGGCTGTATCCCTTGCCCCGCTTACGTTTCCGGAATTTACCATCCACTTTTGCGGGAACGAATCGCACGGAGATAGTTCAAGTGTATTGAAAATCCACAATCACCGCAAATCGAAACGATAGAGATTGAGAAGAAGCGTGACGGGTCTGTGAAGTGGGGCGATCGCCACGCAACAGTCCTTTTTGCGATCGGCCCCAAAATCGGTGCGATTAAGAGCCTCCGGGCATACCCCGAGTATCCTTGAGGAAACCGCTGTAACCTTCCATGCCATGTTCGCTGATATCCAACCCTTTGAGTTCCTCATCTTCCCTGACGCGGATCCCGAGAGTGTTCTTGAGGACCAGCCAGAAAATAGAGGCGAGTAGAACCGTCATCCCGCCGATCGAGGCGATGCCCAGGATTTGGATGCCCAGTTGAGCTAAATTGCCGGTGTAGAACAAACCGGCCTCCACATTAAACAGACCCACAGCCAAAGTGCCCCAGATGCCATTGACCAAGTGAACCGAGATAGCACCTACCGGGTCATCGATGTGGATGCGATCGAAAAACGTGACCGCAAAAACCACCAAAATGCCACCGATGCTGCCAATAATGACCGCACCAAATACCGTAACACCATCACAGCCGGCGGTAATGGCAACCAGGCCCGCGAGGATGCCATTGATAATCATCGACAGGTCGGGAGTGCCCAGATACATCCAAGCGACAATCGTAGCGGCGATACCACCGGTAGCGGCGGCGATATTCGTGGTCAGGGCAATATGAGCGATCGAGGGGGTGACTTCCATTGTGGAACCGGGGTTAAAACCAAACCAGCCGATCCAGAGAATCAAACATCCCAGGGTAGCGAGGCTCATGTTGTGACCGGGTAATGCCAAGGGACGACCATCTTGATATTTACCCAAGCGCGGTTCGAGGAACGCAGCCCCCATCAATGCGGCCCAGCCCCCCACCGAGTGAACCACAGTGGAGCCAGCAAAATCGAGGAAACCGAGATTCAACAGCCAACCGCCACCCCAGACCCAGTGACCGGTGAGGGGATAGGCGATGCCCACCAGTAAGAGGCTAAAGATTAAGAAGTCAACGAATTTGATCCGTTCCGCCACTGCGCCGGAGACGATGGTGGCGGCGGTACCGGCGAAGGCAACTTGGAAGAGGAATTTAGCCGCTAGGGGCACGCCAGTCCAGTTGAGCGCGTCAAATACCCCCACATAATCTGGATCGACGAGGGGGCTGTTGTCCGGGCCGGCCAAGAAAAAGCCACTCCAGCCAATAAAGTCGTTTCCATTGCCAAACATCAACCCAAAGCCGATCGCCCAGAAAGCCACGGTGGCTAGGGCAAAGACGATCAGGTTTTTTGACAGGATATTGACGGCATTTTTCTGGCGGCAAAAGCCGGTTTCGAGCATGCCGAAGCCCGCATTCATAAAGATGACCAAAATGGCCGCCACGACTACCCACATGGTATCTAGAGCCACTTTCAGGGTTTGGGTTTCGGTGAAGCCCTCGGGTAGATCCCCAGGAGGGGCTTGGGCCACCGCAGAATAACCCCACAGCAGGACGATAATTGTGGCTAAGGGAATGCAAGCTCGCCAAGAGGGGGAGAGTTTTTCAATGGCGAGTTTCAATTGCTGGTAAGTCCTCTCTCCCCGCCAGCGGCGGGAGGTACGACTGCCAGATCGCCGCTGATGTTGGTGTTTCAATTTTCTGTTGAGCCTTAGTTTAGAGGTCATTGTCGGAGTTTTAGATAAGGAATAAACAGATCTAAACAGTGCTTCGCGAGCGAGTGTGGTTCAGCGCAGACCCCGGTCGATAGCGCGACACTATCCTCGAAGCACAGTGGCGCTTCGCGCGCGGTGGCTCTGAGATCCGCACATCAGACGTGGGGCGTGGCAGTGGTGCTTGGTTACGGGGGATGACTTTTTCCCCGAGAACTGTGCGGATGGTTTCCGAGGCCTCGGCTCCGAGATTCGGAAACAGCCCACCGAGCGCCTTGCTCCGCGTCACAATGATTGCACCAATTCTCGGAAAATCCGTCTGTATAAGCGGTTACATTTGTTTGGGGCAGGGGCGATCGCGCGGGCAAAAGACGATCGCACCCCAGTTCCCAGGCGGTTTTTGGGAAATTCTGCAAACAGGTTTAAACCCGCGCGGGTTGTCCGCCTGTGTTGCGGCAAGTCACTTTATTTTTGTTAAGTATTGTTGATAACCGAGTTGGTCGAGATGGGTTTGCTTGTCCATCACCGATTCGGCTAAACTTTGTCGATATTGCATCACGCGATCGCGCAACTCGGGTTTTTGCCCCCCTAAAATTTGCACGGCCAGCAATCCGGCGTTTTTGGCATTGCCAATCGCCACGGTGGCGACCGGAATTCCTCCGGGCATTTGCACGATAGAGTAAAGAGAGTCCACTCCTTGCAGGTGGCGGCTGGGTACGGGTACCCCAATCACCGGTAACGGCGTCAGGGATGCCACCATTCCAGGGAGATGCGCTGCACCCCCAGCCCCGGCAATAATGACTTCAATCCCTCGCAGGTGGGCTTGTTTGGCATAGTTCACCATCCGTTCGGGGGTGCGATGGGCGGAGACAATGGCCACTTCGCAGGCTACCTCGAATTCTTCGCAGATGGCGATCGCCTCTTTCATGGTGGGCAGATCCGAGTCGCTGCCCATAATAATGCCGATTTGTGGTTGATTCATTGTAAAAAGCGAGAGTTTAGAGAATAGATTTTAAATTTTAAATTGTAAAAAAGCCCCTAATCACCCATGTTTGTCGCAAACGAGATGACTCACGCATCAACCTCCCACAGTGCAATGCCGCGATCGGGCTGCACCAATTTGGATATTATCAACGCTCAATTGCCCGGTTATGAGGGCTTGCACTGGTTGCGAATCGATCGCTACGGCTTCATTGAAGTCATTCAACCCATGCGAACCGAAAAACCTCCGGTTCCTTGTATCGACAATTTGCCCGCAATGGAACTTCTCGATGTGTCGGGGGATTGGATTTCTTTGGGTGGAGTGGATCTTCAAATTAATGGGGGGTTGGGATTAGGGTTTCCCGACCTGGAACTCACCGATCTTGCTCAACTCGAGGCAATCTGTCAATTTCTCTGGGAACAAGGAGTGGATGCTTTTTTGCCCACCTTGGTCACGACTTCGATTGACAAAATCCACCGCGCGATCGCGACCTTGGCTGAGTTTTTTGTCCGCCAGCAACATCTCGATGCCCACCAGTGCCAAACCGCTCGCATCCTCGGGGTTCACCTGGAAGGCCCTTTCCTCAATCCCGACAAACGCGGCGCTCATCCAGAACAGTTCCTCCTCCCCCTGACGGTGGAAAATGTCAAGCAAGTGTTGGGGAATTATCCCAGTTTAATCAAGGTGATGACTTTGGCCCCGGAATTAGACCCCACGGGAGCGGCTATCTCCTATCTGCGATCGCAAGGCATTGTGGTCAGTCTGGGCCATTCTCTCGCCAGCGCCCAAACGGCTCAAGAAGCGTTTGATTGCGGCGCAACGATGGTGACTCATGCGTTTAATGCCATGCCAAGTCTCCACCACCGTCAGCCGGGTTTATTAGGCGCGGCGATCGTCAATCCCAATATCCGCTGCGGTTTGATTGCCGATGGCGAACATGTGTCTCCCATTATGATTGACATGCTCTTGTGTGCCAGCAAATACCAACAGGGCATTTTCTTGGTCAGCGACGCTTTGTCACCCTTGGGCCTCCCGGATGGACTTTATCCCTGGGACGATCGCCAAATTGAAGTGAAAAATGGCACCGCTCGCCTCCTCGATGGTACCCTCGCCGGCACTACGGAACCGCTGTTATCTGGGGTGCAAAATTTGGTCAAGTGGGGCGTCTGTGATGTGGGGGTGGCGATCGCTTTGGCCACCGAATCCCCCAGACGCGCGATCGGTCTGCGCGGCTTAACCGTGGGCCAACCGGCTAATTTACTGCGCTGGCACCTGAACGAACCCCATCGCTTGCTAAGCTGGAAACGCCTACAAGCCAATTCTCCCTAATCTTTTGACCCCTACCCCCACCTACTCTCTATCCATTTATGCCCTCAACCATTGCCCTGATCGCTCACGATCGCAAAAAAGATGACATGGTGGCTTTCGCCAAAAAACATTTTTCTCTCCTGTCAAACTACACCCTGATTGCTACCGGCACTACCGGCACGCAAATCATGGAGGCGACGGGCCTTTCGGTGGAACGCATGCAGTCCGGACCGCTAGGTGGGGATTCCCAAATTGCGGCACAAGTGGTGGAAGGCAAGGTCATCGCCGTGATTTTCTTAATCGATCCCCTGTTCGCTCAACCCCACGAACCGGACATTCAAGCTTTATTGCGAATCTGCAACGTCCATCAAGTGCCTCTGGCTACCAATCTGGCCACCGCTGAGGTGATTATGCCCGCCTTGGCGCAAATGTCCTCGGGTTAATATCTTTGCCACCTGAGAGGGCGTCGCACTTTCCCCCACCCCGGTGCCTTGGGATGGGGATTCTCATTTGCGATCGGCGATCGCGCTTCCCTCGTGGTAAGTTAAAAGGCTCGGACTATTTCACCAGCAGGCACACCGATGAACGCAGTCGATGACAAAACCGTAGTTAAAGAGTATTTCAACGCCACCGGCTTCGACCGCTGGCGCAAAATTTATGGCACCGAATCGGTCAATAAAGTTCAGCTCGATATCCGTCAAGGACATCAGCAAACCGTGGATAAAGTCCTCGACTGGCTCGAGGCGGATGGCAATTTGCAAGGCTTGCCTATCTGCGATGCCGGCTGTGGTGTGGGCAGTTTGAGCATTCCTCTGGCACGGGCCGGAGCAATGGTTTATGGCAGCGATATCTCGCAAAAAATGGTGGCGGAAGCCTATACCCGCGCTAAATCTGTATTGGGCAATACCAACAATGTCAGCTTTGAAGCTCGCGATTTAGAATCGTTGAGCGGTCGCTATCATACCGTGGTTTGTCTGGATGTTTTGATTCACTATCCCCAGGAACAAGCAGCACAGATGATCGGTCATTTGTGTTCTTTGGCTGACTCTCGCTTGATTCTCAGTTTCGCTCCGAAAACTCTGGCCCTGAGTATGCTCAAGAAGGTGGGCGAGTTGTTCCCCGGACCGAGTAAAACCACTCGCGCCTATCAGCATCGCGAAGCGGATATCGTAAAAATTATCCAAGCTAATGGTTTTGCGATTCAGCGGGAAGGAATGACCAGCACCCGCTTTTATTACTCTCGCTTGCTCGAAGCAATCCGCCAATAAAATGCTCCCATCGATTCCACCGGAGATGACAACGGTCTGAAAAATAGGCTAGAATCTCGAAAAAATTTACCATTTCCGGTGGAACGATGAAAGGGATAAAAAAGGTGGCGGCAGGTTTATTGCTTGCGTTCGGGGTTTTGTGTTTGGGAATTGCAGGATCGCAACTGCTCAGTTCTGATGGAACGGCGGCGGAAAATACCGATTCTTCAAGAACCAATGGGGCAATGGCAGCCATCGGGTTTGGAATTCCAGCTCTGGCTGCGGGCGGATGGTTATCTTGGGGGTTGTATCGCGGCTCTCAGGAACAAAATCACCAGTGGGATGAAGAACAAAGCCATCAGTTACACGAACTGTTTTTCCAGATGCTACAGGAAAGAAACGGTCAAATTACGGTGCTGCATTTTGCTAAGGAGTCTCAGCTTTCGGGAAAACAAGCTCAACAATTCCTCGATGAAAAAGCTAAGGAGTTTAATGCCGATTATGAAGTCAGCGATCGCGGTGATGTAATCTATCGCTTTAAGGTCTGAATTTATCTGGAAACATAAAAATCATGGCTAAACATAAGTTCCGCTTGTCGGGGCAAGGAGGAGAATGACGGGATTTAAAAAATCGGCCTCAGTTGCATTGCTTACCCTGGGTCTGTCTATTTTAGGGGTGGCAACTGTTAAACTGCAAAACTCACAAACGCCGCCCCAGGATAAACTAGAACTACAGGGGACGATTATTCTGTTGGGTCTCCCGCTGACTCTCCAAGGGGGAATGATGGCATGGCACTTATATCGCGATCGCCAACAAGCAATCGCCGCCATGCAACAACAACAGCGCGATCGCCTTCACGCTCTGTTTTTCCAGCAACTCCTTGCCCACCACGGCAAAATCACTGTCATGCATTTTGCAATGGCAGCTAACCTCTCCGGTTCGGAAGCACGGCAGTTTTTAGACCGCAAAGCTGTGGAATTTAATGCAGATTTTGAAGTGAGCGATCGCGGCGATATTTCTTACTGGTTTCCTCTTTAATCATAAATTCTTTTCGGGGTGCGATCGGGCGTTTTTCTACAGGAAACGCTCGATATTATCCCCACTACTTCTTTCGATTATTTCCAACAACTCAACTCGTTTAACCCTCACTATATCTCGAAAACTATTCTACCACAAATTCCGAAAAAGGAGTAAAAAAATGACGCGAATATTTATTTTAATTTCCGGCGTATTTGGGGGTCTATCCGTGGCTGCCGGTGCCTTTGCCTCCCACGCCTTAAAAGCACAACTGAGCGCCTACTATCTAGCAATTTTTGAAACCGGGGCGCGCTATCAAATGTATCACGCTTTAGCCCTGTTGCTGGTAGCATTGCTGCTCGATCGCACCGAAACCACTGCTGCTGCATCCCCTGCCTTAGTTGCGGCGGGATTTTCCTACATTATCGGCGTAGCGATTTTCTCCGGTAGCCTCTATGCCCTTAGTTTAACCGGCATCAAATGGTTGGGTGCCATTACCCCCCTCGGCGGTAGCGCATTGATTATCGGTTGGGGCTGTTTAGCCCTAGCCGGTTGGAATTTTAAGTAATTAAAAAAGCCACAATAATTGGCTGCAAAAATACGTTTAAACTTGTCCAACTCGGCTTTTTAAACAATGAATGTCCCCGTTTATATGTGGGCAGCTTTTCCTCATTTCCGGTTGATGAATTAACCGAAAATGTTATTTCTGCGAGAAGGATGTTTAAAGTGGGTAGCCATCGAGTCCCTTCAAAGACGCGATTTACCGCGTCTCTACAAGCGGAGGAGTCCGGAGGCACCTCTAATATGATGTTTGAAAAACGGGATAATGCCGAGTCGATCGAAACAGCGATCGGACGCGAACCTAATCCGAGAGCAATTATACTTAGAAAACCCACCTCCGGCTGCCTGGGATTAAAATTTTCCGAAAAAATAACCCCAAACTTGACGTTCCGAATTTTGAAAGCTTGAATGGGGATAGAAACCCAATAATCCAATACAAAATTCCCCCACCCAATGCAATAATTTAGGGAGTTAAATAATGAAAAATTGGCTGCATGGGTTGTTTTCCACAGTCTTTTGGCTGTGGAATCTAACCTTTCTCGGTATTGTCTACTTCGGGATTTTGCCTGGGGTTGGTCTCTCCTTAATTCAGGCCACGGCGGAAGGATTGATTCCCCTGGAATTTAGCCTAACATTACTGGGGTTGATTGCGGTGCCCACGGTTTGCGCCCTCCTGGGGATCCGTCTGAGGAAAAAACCCCTGCAACTGATCCGGTTATTCTATGGCGTTGAAGCGCCCCTGTTTGCGCTTGCCCTCATCCGCCTGTTTCTCTTGCGCGAACTCACCCCCGCCAGTAGTTGGATGGTGGCCACCACCCTACTTTGTATCGGCGCATTCGGCGTTCAGTTATTTTACGGCTATGCAAGGAGCGATCGCAAAATTGCCAGCCTGCAACTGCTCGCTCACAGCCTGATGCTGCTCATGGGGTTATACTTTGGCGCGCTGTTACTATTCTATGCCCTTCCCGCCACCGTCTCCTTTTTAGGAGCAATCTTAAGTTTCCAGTGGTTGGGCGCACTCTGGCGAATGTTACAGTACGATTTCTTCAGCACCTTATGGTGGGTGCCGATATTCTTTCTGCTGTTTGGCTTTAGTTGTACCTTATTTCTTGCCATGCCTTCCGCCCTGGCAAGCTTCTACATCCACGCCGGATATCGCGTCTTGCGGGAGTTTGCCCAACAGTACGGACGCAACCGCGCGGTTTTCGGTTCTGTAGCCGTCATCACCAGTTGGATGGTAGTGTTTTTGGCAGTTCAGCAGCAGCCGCAAGTGCAGGCATTTAAGCTGTTAGAAACGCCCGCTACCACCGAAAAAGCGCGTCAGGAACTTGTGACCCAATCCGACGCAATTCGCAATGGTCTCACTAACGCCTACTTATCCCGGTATCGCTACCTGAGTACCGTGGAAGATAACAATCACATCGGCGTTATGTACCAAAATGTGCTAGGCTTAAATGAAGCATCGGCGCGAGTCGTGCAAAACTGGTACAATCAACTGATGTCGCCCTTGTTGTACAAAGGGTCGCGGCAAGATATCAAAAAGGCGGAAAAACTATATGCGGAATTTTTCGATACGCCGATTCAAAAAGGCGAGCGATCGCAAATTTTGCACGCGGTTCAATCCACCGCCAATCGGGAAGAAGCCAAAGCTGGCGTGCTGAATATTGACGAAAAACGAGTCTGGCTAGCTGAGCAAGAAATTACCGTCACCGAAAACGGAGAGTGGGCCGATGTGGAACTGTATGAAGTTTACGAAAACCAAACCTATGTAGATGAAGAGGTCTTTTATTACTTTTCCCTGCCCGAAAGTGCGGTACTCACGGGAGTGTGGTTAAATGAAACTGCCGATCGCAGCGATCGCTATACCTTCCAAATTTCCCCGCGCGGGGCCGCACAGCAGGTTTACAACAATCAAGTGCGACGCAATGTAGACCCAGCCCTACTGGAACAAGTCGGTCCGCGTCAATATCGCCTGCGCGTGTTCCCGGTACCGGCGCGATTATCCGAGTGGGATGAAACGGAGAAAGAACAGCCCAAACAGCATATGTGGCTGACGTATAAAGTCCTGCAAAGCGAAAAGGGATGGGCGCTTCCGGAATTGGCGGAAAAACGCAATGTATTCTGGACGAAAAAAACCGCGCGGATTTATAATGGCAAAACCATCAAAGGTGACGACGAGGCATGGATGCCATCGTTTATTGCCGCAAAAGCATCGCGATCGCCTAAGATGCAGCAGGTGACGTTACCGGGCAACTATACCCTGACGGCAAAACCTTTGGCGGCAACAGACTACGCCGAAGTGCGCGGTCAGCGAGTGGCGGCAATTGTCGATCGCTCTTACAGCATGAAATCCCACGCCAAGGAACTGGCACAAACCTTTCAGTGGTTGCAAAAACACGGGTTTAGCGATCGGCGTCTGGATAACAACGATGCCGATTTATACCTGACGGCTACAGGCGATTCCGAACCTACTCGCCTCGACGACATCGGCAACTTTAATCCAAGCAATATTACCTTTTACGGTAGCCTGCAATTTAAGGAAATGTTGCAGCAGTTTCAGCAGTTGCGCGGCGATACCACTTACGATGCAATTGTCCTGATTACTGATGAAGGCAGTTACGAGTTAGCCGACAACGATAAAGCGGTGATGACAATGTCTGCACCGTTGTGGATGGTGCATTTAGGAGGCTTGCCTCGCGCTTACGATGATGCCACGTTAAAGGCAATTCAAGACAGTCGCGGCGGTGTGGAATCGGAATTGTCTCGGGTGTTGCAACGACTGGCAACTCAGGAAAAATTAGGCGACAATGCGGTTAGCGTTGTGGATGGTTATGGCTGGTTGGTGCAGAATGAAAAACCGCCGGAATTGGCGAAATTGCCCGCAGCGATCGCCAAGGCGCAGGGGTCTAAATCTAGTTTAGAACCTTTGGCTGCACGACAGTTAATTTTGGCGCTTTCTAAGGAGATGGATCCGAACAATTTGGCCGAGTTAGATGCCATTCACGCTATTGCGAAAAAGTACGAAATTGTCTCGCCTTATTCTTCGGCGATCGTGCTGGTAAATGAAGCGCAAAAGCAAGAGTTGAAGGAGGCAGAATCCAAGAGCGATCGCTTCGATCGTGAGGTAGAAGATGGTCAAGAACAGTTAACTCAACCGAACGATCCGTTAAATGTAGCGGTTCCGGAACCTCACCAATGGTTGGGGACGATCGCCGCGATCGGGCTGTTGATTTTGGCAAAACGCAAATTGGCTAAGGTGTAATCCCCAATTTGCCGAGTCGCTGTAGGGTGGGCAATGTCTACCCTACGGTGTTTTTTCAGTTGTATGGTGGGCAATCTCTACCCTGTCGAAAGTTGTACCTCGAATTGTATAGAATGCCGGAAGGAATTTCCGCCTATTGGCAGACAAGTGGAAGGCGATCGCTTGATATCATAGCGGTAGAGATAGCTGGCGAAGGAAGCACTGTATGCAGAAACTGGGATGTATTCACGGACAAGTGCCGTCGCTAGTTTAACTCTGGTGAGAGAGACTAGGAGATTATCTAATGGCTACCGTACAATTACTCGGAACGACCGTAAGTACCACAGGCACGAATCTGGATGTGCCCCCCCTGAGCATCCACCCGAGGGTGGGATCGATTCCCAATAACGCCAGCGATCGCTTTCCGGTGGGTCTCTACAATCCGCCCACTAGCCCGGGTTTCACCGGCCCGAACCTGCTCAATTATTTTAATTCCGTGATTGCCGGCGCGACCGCAGTGGCAACCAACCCCGTGAGTATCAGGACTACTCAGACGGGAATGACGTGCAATCCGTCCCCAACTGGGCTAGTTTCGGTCCGGTGAACCCTTCCGGGATTCGCGCTTTTGATGGCAACGATACGGTAACGGGTTCCTCTGCTAATGATATTATCAATGGGAACCGGGGAGATGACAACCTCTCTGGCGCACAAGGTTACGACTTCCTGCGCGGTGGCAAAAACCCCGATATTATTAGTGGCGATGCGGGAAATGATATCCTGAATGGCAACAAAGGAGACGATATCGTAGAAGGCAATCTCGGGGAAGACATTGTGCGCGGCGGTCAAGGGGATGACCAGCTATTTGGTAACGACGGAGATGACGTGGTTATCGGCGATGATGGAGTGGATATACTCACCGGCGGATTTGGTGCCGATGCATTTGTCCTCAACGCCAACGATTTGGCCGTCAATGAGTTGACTACAGACGAGATTGCGGACTTTTTCCCGGTGGTGGATGGCGATATTATCCTCTCGGACGGGATCGATCGCGCTGAGGTCACGTTCGACGATGCTGCCAATGTGGGCGGCGCGCCGGGAACTAACGATACGGTGATTCGCTTTGGCGGTCAAGTGCTGGGTGTGGCGTTGGATGTAGATAGAACCACAGTGTTCGATAATTTCTATACCATAGATGCAAATTCTCCACTGGTTACGACAATTGGATAAGCTATTTGTTTGCGTCTCATATTCGGCGTAATTGTAGGGGAAATTGATGCATTCCCATACAAATTGGGCGAGTTTTCAGAATCACAAACTGTTTTTCCAGGGAGTAATACTCCCTGGGCAATCATTCAAAACATCAATTTCCCGAAAAATAACAACCAGAAAAATAGAAGTTAAACCAGAGCGGTTATAGGGGAAGGGCGATCGCGAATTCAGTGCCTTGGGAATGGGTGGTTTTACAAGTTAAGGTTCCCCCATGTTTTTCTTCAATAATCTGACGGGAAATCGATAAGCCCAAACCCGTACCTTTTCCCATTGGTTTGGTGGTAAACATGGGATTGAATGCTTTTTGATAAACTTCTTCTGTCATTCCCAGACCATTATCGGCAATGCGAACGATCGCCTTATCTTTATCTTGTTCGATGCGAATGTAAATGGTGGGCACTTCCCCGTCTAACATATCCCGAGATATGGCGTCATCCAAGGCATCGATCGCGTTGGCGAGCAGATTCATAAAAACTTGGTTCAGGGGTGCGGGATAGCACTCCACGAGGGGCATTTCTTGGTACGCTTTCTCCACGGCGATCGCCGGACGAGTGCCATGTGCTTTCAGTCGGTGGGTGAGGATTAACAAGGTACTTTCAAGTCCCTCGCGCAGGTCAAACGGCACCTTAGTGGAGGTATCCGATCGCGAGAAATTTCGCAAGGATAAGCTAATATTGCGAATGCGATCGATGCCTAATTTCATCGAATGCGTCATATTGGGTAAATCTTCGATAATATAATCTAAATCGATTTCTTCCCGATGGCGTTGTATTTCCGGAACCGGATTGGGATAATACTGCTGATAGTATTTCAGATGTTCGATAATGTCTTTGGTATAGTCTTCGATGTGGCCGAGATTGCCACACACAAACCCCACCGGATTGTTAATTTCATGGCCAATTCCCGCCGCCACTTGACCGATACTGGCCATTTTTTCACTCTGCACCAGTTGGGTTTGTGCTTGCTGTAGCTTTTCGAGAGATTGAGTCAATTCCGCCGTGCGTTCTTCCACTCGCTTTTCTAGCTCAACCGTCAGCTCTTGTAACGCCGATTCTGCTACGGAACGTTCTTCAATTTCTCGTTTCAATCGCTGATTTTGTTCTTCCAGCTCCTTGGTTAAAAAGCGCAATTTCAGATGCACCCTCACCCGCGCTAATACTTCTTGCTGCTGGAACGGTTTTGTGATGTAATCAACTGCTCCCTGGTTGAGACCTTTTACCTTATCCACCGGATCGGAGAGAGCGCTCATTAAAATCACCGGAATTTCGGACGCGATTTGCGAACATTTCAGCCTTTTGCAGGTTTCAAACCCGTTAATTCCCGGCATCATCACGTCTAACAATATCAAATCCGGCGGATCGAATTCTACCTTTTGAATGGCGCTTTCGCCATCTCTTGCCACCCGGACTTCAAAACCGTTTTCGTCCAGTAAATCCGAAAGGATTCCTAAATTTGTGGGGCTGTCATCCACGACTAAAATGACGCCATTTTCTACAGATTCCCGCTCCATTAATTTTCCTTCCTATATTGCCGAATGTACTCCAGTAATTCTTGTTCTTGAAAATTTTTGACGAATTCTCGCAATTGTTCAGTAAATATGACCCATTTTTCATCTACCAGTTCTAGTTTAGCAGCTTGGCTGAGAATTGCCTTCAAGTTGCCTTTCATCGCCAGTTGAAATAGGGTATCGAGAACCTCTGGAGGCGGCGCTATCGCCCGGTCAGGGTGCAATTTACCGTTGAGCGGGGCATCGCCGCCTGTCTCTGACATTGCTATGCGATCGTGCTCTCCAGGGGTTTCCTCATACACCCATTCTACATCTAAATATTGCTGTAACTTTTCTAACAATTCAGCCCCCTGCACCGGTTTGGGGAGAAAATCGTCGCATCCGGCATCCAAACTCTGCTGTTTGTCTTTGTCGAATACGCTGGCGGAAGAGGCGATCGCGATCGTGTTTTTCAATTCCGGAATCTGTCGGATGCGCCGCATCATTTCAAACCCATCCATCACCGGCATCACTAAATCCACGATCGCCAAATCCGGTTGAAACTGCAGCGCTTTTGCCAATGCTTCTTCCCCCTGACTCGCTTCTAAGAGTTCAAATCCCAGCGGCGCAAGCAAATTGACCACAATTTCTCGATTTTGCGCCCGATCGTCCACCACCATTATTTTGCCTTGTTTCCCTTTAAATCCCACCAGTTTATTCGGTGCGATCGCCTCAGTGGTTTCCCCCGCTTCTGTTGTCGTCTCGAAGGTTAAATCCATCCAAAACAAACTCCCCACTCCCGGGGTACTCTCCACCTGAATTTGACTCCCCATCAATTGTACGATTTTCTGACTAATTGCCAATCCCAACCCGGTTCCTTCAGCGTGGGAGCGATCGCCCACTTGTTCGAAGGGCAAAAATATTTGATGAAGTTGCTCCGCACTCATCCCCACTCCCGTATCTTCCACCTCAAATCGAAGGGTTTTTTTCTCAATTTCCGACCCCTTGCTACTATCTTCCCCCGCGATTTTATCCCCCTCAGCACTTCCCACTATGCTGACTTTTAACGTCACCTGACCTGTCTCGGTAAACTTAATGGCATTGCTCAGTAAATTAATTAATACTTGTCTCAACCGCTTTTCATCGGCTTTAATCCCTCGCGGCAGTTGGGGGTCGGCTTGGTATTTTAACACAATTTTCTTCTCTTCGGCACGGATGCGGCAGATTTCCACAATCCCTTTCATAAACGAGGAAAACTGTAAGCATTTTAACTCCAGCTCCATTTTCCTCGCTTCGATTTTCGATACATCGAGAATATCATTGATTAACGTTAGCAAATGACAGCCACAATCGTAAATGATGCGAAGGCTTTGCTTCTCTTTTTCGCTGATGGTTTGGGAATTTTGCAGGATTTGCGCGTATCCCAAAATTCCATTTAGCGGCGTTCGCAATTCGTGGCTCATATTCGCCAAAAATTCGCTTTTGGCTTTGTTCCCTGCATCGGCGACTTCTTTGGCATGTTTGAGGTTGGCTTCGGATTCTCGCAATGCCGCTTCCGCGCGCTTGCGATCGGCAATTTCTTCTGTAAGCGCTTTTTCCATCAGCAGTCGTTCTTTGATTTCTTGTTGCAGTTGCAGATTTTGTTTGTCCAATTCTGCCTCGGCTAAATGCCGACTCTCCTCAGTCAGCACAAACCACCATACTCCGATTCCCACGCAGACTAATAAAAACGCATAAAGTTTCACAAAGGTGGGAATTAGGGTTTCGGAAAATTCCGGATTATTTGGTGAAAGCAGCAGAAATTCTTGGTAGTAAACTAAGCCAAATACACTACCAAATACTGCCGCAACAAACCCGAAAATACTTGCATATTTAATCAACCTCGCACCAAGTTTGGGAGAGATTTTTTCTTGCAAGCAGGTTCCGGCGATCGCACCGATGGCTTTTTCCATCGGGGTGGCGGTGTGCTTGCAGCGATCGTGGCATCGCGCATCTAAACTGCAACATAAGGAGCAAATATGCCCGTCATACAGGGGGCAAAATGCCATGTCTTCTGGTTCGTATTCATTCTGGCACACACAGCACTCCAAGCTGTGGTTTTCTAAAGGATTCATTCCTAGTGTATTCTCTCTAGCAATATAATATTTCCCTTGGGTAATCCAGGCGATCGCGGGAGATAAAATTAAGGCAAGCAATAAGGCAATAAATGGCGAAAACGCTTGCGCTTGCGGACCAAATACTCCCACAAAGGCAGCGATCGCCACCCCAGATGCGATCGTCATCGACCCAAACCCCACGGGATTGATATTGTAAAGATACGCGCGCTTAAATTCAATATACGACGGACTAATTCCCAAGGGTTTGTTCACCACTAAATCCGCCACTAACGCCCCGATCCAGGCGATCGCAATGTTTGAATACAGTCCCAATACCGCTTCTAAAGTTTCAAATACCCCCAATTCCATCAATAACAAGGCGATCGCCACATTAAATACCAACCACACCACTCGCCCGGGATGACTGTGGGTTAATCTCGAAAAGAAATTCGACCACGCTAACGACCCCGCATAAGCATTGGTCACATTAATTTTAATCTGCGAAATAATCACAAAAAATGTAGCAACTGCTAACACCACGCCCGGATTATCAAATATTGCATCAAACCCCGCCAAATACATCTGAATCGGCTCTTTTGCTTTCTCAAAACTCACCCCATGATGAATTGCCACCGACGCTAAAAACGCACCGCCAAGCTGTTTCGCCCCACCCAGAATAATCCACCCCGGTCCGGCTAAAATCACCGCCAACCACCAGCGAACTCGATTGTTTTCTTGCTTGTCGGGCAAAAACCGCAGATAATCCACCTGTTCTCCCAATTGCGCGATTAATGAAAAAGACACGGTAGCTGCAGCGCCAAATAACAAGGGGTCGAATTCTGCCCCACTGGCTGATTTTCCCGCAAAATTAACCCAATTTGACAAAGCATCCGGCTCTTTATAAAATAGAAAAATATAGGGTAAAATCATCAAAGTTAACCAGATGGGTTGCGTCCAGAGCTGAAGCTGGTTAATCAAGGTAACGCCAAAAAATACCAGGGGAATAATCGCTAACGAGCAAATCACATAGCCCACAGGTAAGGGGAGGTGAAAATAAAGTTCGATCGCCTGCGCCATAATTGCCGCTTCTAAGGCAAAAAAAATAAAGGTAAAAGAGGCATAAATCAAGGAGGTAATCGTGGATCCGATGTACCCAAATCCCGCCCCTCGGGTCAGCAAATCCATGTCGATGTTGTGTTTTGAGGCATAATAGCAAATCGGTAATCCAGTCAGGAAAATAATCGCGCCAACCGCTAAAATCGCCCAAAATGAGTTAGCAAACCCGTAGCGGATAGCGATCGCTCCCCCAATGGCTTCTAATGCGAGAAATGAAATCCCTCCCAATGCAGTATTCGCCACTAAAAATTCCGGCCACTTGCGGAAGGATTTTGGCGCAAAGCGCAAGGCGTAGTCTTCCAAGGTTTCTGTAGCTACCCAGCTATTATAGTCCCGCCGCACCTTGACAATATTTGTATGAGACCTTCGCTGCATATTTATCTCCGAAAAAATTCAGGTTGCCTTTAAAAAATGGGCTTATAAAGTTAATTTACAAACAACCCGTAGCCGAAACCTCAATTGCTTTCGCCAACACAGTTATTCGCGCTTTTTTTATCTTCATCGGTGTTGAAACTCCAGTTTCTCTGACGATTTTCTGGTGATTGCTGCTAAAGCTTTTATGCCACCTAATTCACCTGATTTTATCCTCCAACCTCCAGCGATTGGGGACTCTAAGGATACTGCAATCGTGACAACTGTTACCACACACCCTGACGTTTTGCACTCCATTTTTTTGGGGTTTCCCTAAGTTGACAGTTCTGTTACTGTCTGCCTAGTATATACTACCCCAATTCTCTTTTAGAATTATCATAGCAGACAATCTTTGGGAGCGCGATCGCCTATTTTTGGGATTAAATGAATCTTAAGAAAAGGTGAATCTTTTTCCGATTGGATGGGGCGCGGGCCGATTTTCCCTACCCCACCTTCTCCGGAGGAGCGATCGCGATCGCCACCGAATCGGCGATCGGGCTAATTCATTACATCACCCAGGGAAAATCAGTAGTTTAACGGTTGACTTTTTTCCCATACACCTGTAATAAAAATCCCCGCGCCGTAGGGTGTGGACTACCCCCCACAGAACGTTCTATCCCCCATGATTTCGGGTTGCCACACCCTCTTCCATTCCCCTCCTACAAAGACGTTACATACTTCAGTCGCACTCGTACCAGCAAATCGTTCAGCGCATCTTTGCCCTTCGCAGCTTCCGGAAGACAACTCGAATGAAATGCCGCGTCTAATTCCCCTCGCAGGCGATCGCATTCCCCGCGATAAAACTCCACATCCACCGCTTCTAAAATCGCTCCTTCTCCCCCTTCCATTTTCCGCGCAATTAACTCGGGAATATACCGCAACTGAAACGCTTCATTTAACCGCACCAGATTCGCTTCTACTTCGCCGGTTTGCATCAGGTGAATCCCCGTCAGCAGTACCCGAAACACATAAAGTAACGGTTTCACCCGGGGAGGATGTTCTTTTTCAAACAATCGCCATTGGGTGCGCGCAAACCCCAAATAGTGATGGGCGTGGTGGCGGGTAATGCAGCTTCTGGCAATTGATTTTAATTCCTCATGTTCCGGAGAAGAGTGAAACACCAAAGGCGAATACAGTGGCTCTAACACGCCCTTTTTCGTCAGCAACAACTGAAAAAACTTTTTAATATCGTGCGTTACCAGGTCGATAATTAGCTGATTGTCTGGCGTTTCAAAATGCTCGATTGTCTCGCGCAGGGGATGGAGTCCCACCACCTCCGCCAGGGGTAAAATATGAACGCCGCGCAAATCATAATCGGAATCTTGCGAGGGAAATCCAAACAAATGCGCCCCGCTAAGGGTGGAAAATAACAGCGGGTAAGGTTGATGAGAAATAATCTCGAGCAATTGGGAATTAACGGTCATGGATTCTCCAGAATAGGCAACCGAGTTGTAGTTTTGTCAGGCACCCCCATGCTGTTTTTATACCATGCTGCGACGCGCTTTAATCAAAAATTCATTCGCTTGGTGATAGTCCGGACGTTCGGGGAGTTTGGTGTGAGCAAAGGCGGTATCGAATAAATGATGCAAGCTCAATCGCCATGCATCCACTTCTTCCCAGGGCATTTCGCCGCGCCGAATCGCAAGTAATTGTTCTCGATAGTCCTCCACCGCAACGGGAACGAATCCTTCTTTTAAAACGGTAATTCCCGATAGCAATAGGCGAATCAAGTGCATTGCATGTTTCCACTTTATTTGCCCTTTGTTGCGGATGTCTTGTTGCAATTTTTTGAATTGCGACATCACATAGCCGTTGTAGGTTTGATAAACTAATTGAGATAAAAAGATGTTTCGCAATGCGAGCAGCTCTTCGGCCAGGGGACTCGCCATTTCCACTAAGGGGGTGTAAAGGCATTCTAACACGTTGGGGTTGGCTTTCAAGGCCAAAGTGATAAATTTTTGGATTTCCCAGTAGCATTCTTCGGTGTGTTTGTTTTCCAGTTGTTCGGGTACGCCGTAAAGCGACCAATGCAACTGGGCGGGGGGTAGATAAATGCCGCGTCGGTCGGTATCGGAGGTCTGATGGGATAAACCGTAGGCTCTCGAACCGACCACACAGCGATAAATCACCGCATCGCTCAATTGGTAGTCTGTCAATTCGCTCTCTTTGTATTGTAACCCGGATTGTTGCCACTGTTTGCGGATGCTGAGTTCGTGGCGATGCAGGGATGCTTCGTCGCCATCGGGAAAGCGCACGCGATAGGCGTGGGTGTTGTCCGTGGGGGATTCCACGATCGCCCCCACACTCCCGCGCGATCGCTCGGGTTTTCCTTTCCCTGGGTCGATAGGCACCCGGGTGACAACCTGCGTCCCCACGGGCAAAATTAAATTCGGATTTAGGGATAAGTCCTCAACCACAGCGGTTTCCTCCCCTGCAAACTAACAATTTTACTCCAGGCGTTTTTACCTTTGTAGTATGTTATAGCACAATTACTGCCGGCGTCGCCATTGCCCTAAGTGCAAAGCGGGCGGTTTTCCCTTTCGTCAATTGTCGGGGGTGGAGGAATGCTGGCGCGGAAACGATCGCCACCATCCCTCACCCCGCCCTCCTACTCATTCCGGGACGACAATTTATACAGCAGGTTTCATCACCACTGTCCCATAAGCTTCTGGGGAGAGATATTCCCGCGCCGATCGCTGCAGGTCCAGGGCACTCAGGGATTTTATCCGCGCCGGATAATTCAGCGCCGGTGCCAAGTCTCCCATCATGGATTGATAGTACCCATACACGCTGGCGCGATCGCTCGGGGTTTCGTTGCTGAAAATATAGCGATTCACCACTTGCGTCCCCATCCGCTCGATTTCGGCGTCTCGGGCCAAATCTGTATGCAAAGTGCGAATATGGTCGAGAATCTCCGCTTCTACTCGCTCTACATTTTCCAGTGGCAGTTGTGCCGAAATGATAAATACCCCTTGCCGATGGTGGGTCAAGTTGCTGGCGGAAATACTCGATACCAGTCCTTTCTCTTCGCGCAAATCGTGAATCAGTCGCGCCGTGCGTCCTTTTGCCAGCAACCAGGCGATCGCATCTAAGGCATAGGTCTCGTCGAGCGCCTCTAACCCAGGCACCCGCCACATCATCGCCAGTCGCGCCTGTTGCAATTTCTCGTCCACGAACTCTCGCCGCACGATGCGATCGAACCGGCGTTCTAATTCCCCCATCCCTAACTCGGAGGTGAGAACCGTCTCATCCCCCTGCTCCATCGGCGATCGGCTGTTCTGTGCAAACGCATTCGCCACGGTTTCGATTAATTCTTCCACCGGCAAATTCCCCACCGCTACCGCCGTTAGCGATCGCGGGCGATACCAAGTGGCGTGAAAATCGCGCATCTGCTGCGGCGTCACCCCAGCGATCACCCCACTCGGACCGAGAACCGGACGACGGTAAGGCAGCTTTTCAAATGCCGTCTCCATCGCCCGATAGTACATGCGGCGACGGGGATTATCCTCCGAGCGGCGAATTTCTTCTAACACCACCAGTCGCTCCCGTTCAAACGCATCATCCGGAATGCTCGGATTGAGTACCACCTCCATCTGTAGCGGTGCGAGTTCGGCAAAATCCTTCGGAGCGGTGGTAATATAATAGTAGGTGTAATCTTGACTGGTCGCCGCATTCGTAACCGCGCCCCGCTCCTCGATTCGGCGCTCGAATTCTCCGCTTTCCAGTTGCTCCGTTCCCTTGAAAATCATGTGTTCGAGAAAGTGAGCCATCCCGTTGATCGAGTCTGACTCAATTGCCGATCCGACATTGGCCCAAATACTCAGGTTCACCGCTTCCACGGGCATCTGTTCGGCTACAATTGTCAGTCCATTGGGCAGGCGATGCATTGTAGGCGCGTTCAGACGAGGGACAGAGGGAAACTTAACAAGCGTTGAAGTCATTAGATAGTCGTATAATTTAGATGTCTTATTCTATCTTAATCATTCTTTTCAAAACCGGGAGGGTGGATGGGAAAATTTCTTTCTCCGGGACTCCCCTAGCGGCGCAGCGCCGGGGATCTCCGGGGAAAATGTTTAATCTGCATAACTGCTTTATCGTCAGTTAACAATTATCAACTTTCAATTGCTAAATTTCTTCTCAATAATCTGTTTTACCACCGCTCCCTCAGCGTGGATGGGTTCAGCGGCGCTTGCCGATCGCCCACCGATGAAGTCCATCTCCCCCCATAAAACCTCCAAAACACTAGCAGCCAATCCCTGTTAAGAATCGATGGTCTAACATCCAGGGGCGCGCCCCGCCCCTGCTCTTCACACCGGAACCCCCCTGGAACACCATTGCCCTACCACAATTTTTCCAGTTTTGTTAAGACTTCAGCATAATAACTGATGACATTTTTCGATTAATATAGGAAAATCAGCGTAAAGATATATCGTGCCATCGGGGTCATCATTCTACATGAATTACTGCATTGTCGCTCAACCCAACCATTTTGAGAAGAGGAACCAGCATGAATATTATTCTGCAACCCCAAGGCAATTTAGACGTTAAATTGGCCGCTCTGTTGCTGCAAAAAATGGCAGCCCTTATCGCCGAAAACTACACCCATTACTTTATCGATTTAGCCCAAGTTAAATCCTTGAACCATTGCGGCGTCAGCGCTTTATTTGCCGCCCACAAACTGGCTCGCAAGACGGGAAAGCGCTTGAGTTTATGCAATCTCAATGCAACGGTTCATTATATCTTGGAAATCAGCGACCTTAACGGTCAATTCGAGATTCTAGAATCCAATAACGACTTCCTCGAAATTCGCACGAAAATAGTGGTTTGATCCACCTCGATTCCTCCCCTGCGCTCCTCCCCTCCCAATTCCATCGGGAATGCATCTACTTTTTTCTGCGATCGGGTCAATTCTACGAGCGTACTAGGTCAATAACCTGCAATACATGCTCCCAGTGCATCTTAACCGTTGACAGAGACGGGCAAAACTGCGATAAACTGAAAAAAGTATTAAGAAATGTAAATAAACGACATCATGCCAAGCACAGCTAGAGGCAACAGCAAATCCCGGGTTATCGTGATTGGGGGGGGAATTGGCGGATTAACCGCCGGGGCACTCCTCGCCCAGCGCGGATATCAAGTGAGAGTCTTCGACGGGGCGATCGTGCCTGGGGGATGCGCCTCCACGTTTAAGCGGCGCGGATTTACCTTCGATGTGGGGGCGACGCAGGTGGCAGGATTGGAACCGGGAGGTATCCATCATCGAATTTTCTCAGAATTAGACATCGAAGTGCCCCCCGCAACCGAATGCGACCCAGCTTGTGCCGTATTTTTACCCGGAGAAAAAGAGCCGATTAACGTTTGGCGAGACCCAGAAAAATGGAAAGCCGAACGACAGCGCCAGTTTCCCGGAAGCGAACCATTTTGGCAGTTAATGGCCAGATTATTCCGCGCCTCTTGGCGGTTTCAAAGTCGCGATCCGGTTCTTCCCCCGCGCAATTTGTGGGATATCGGGCAATTAATCAAAGCCTTGCGCCTCGATACGACAATTACCTTTCCCTTTACCCTAATGACCGTGGGGGATGCCTTGCGCTTCTGTGGGGTAGAAAAGGACAATCGGTTAAAAACCTTTCTCGATTTGCAACTGAAATTATATTCTCAAGTCACTGCCGAGGAAACCGCATTGCTTTATGCTGCCACCGCATTAGGCGTGTCTCAATTTCCCCAAGGATTGTATCATTTAGAAGGCAGCATGCAAGTGTTGAGCGATCGCCTGGTGGAAGGGTTAGAAAAACATGGCGGTCAATTGTTCATGCGCCACCGGGTCAAACAAATCGAAATCACAGAAAAAGGTGCATCTAGCGCCACGATTTACAACCAAAAAACCGGGGAAATCTGGACTGAACCTGCCGATATTATCGTTGCCAATGTCCCGGTGCAAAATTTAGTAAAAATGATAGAATGGGGAGACATAAAAGAATCGATTTGGCAACAATTATATCGGCGGCGGGTAGAGAAATTGCCCCCAGCATCCGGCGCATTTGTGGTGTATTTAGGTGTCAAGCAGGAAGCGATGCCGGAACATTGCCCCCCGCACCTGCAATTTTTGTACGATATTCGCGGAGAAATTGCGGAAAATAATTCCCTTTTTGTCTCCGTTAGTCGCCCGGGAGATGGCCGATCGCCCGAGGGAATGGCCACCATTACCGCCTCTTCTTTTACCGATACCCAACGGTGGGCAAATTGTGAGGATTATTCCCAATTAAAACAACACTATACCGACGATGCGATCGCCCGCCTCGGAGAGTATTTCCACCTCACCCCAGACACCATCGTGCATCGAGAAGCCGCCACCCCGCGTACCTTCGCCCACTTTACCGCCCGCGATCGCGGTATCGTCGGCGGTGTCGGACAGCGCATTTCCACCTTCGGTCCATTTGGATTTGCCACCCGCACCCCCGTGCGAAACTTATGGTTAGTCGGCGACTCCACCCATCCCGGGGAAGGCACTGCAGGGGTCAGTTATTCTGCCCTCACCGCCGTCCGACAAATCCAGGCGCAAAGATAACTGTAGATGCGAGCATATTTGACTTCAAACGCGCTCAAGAAAGCCCGTTACTCATTCTTCGAGTTCTCTGGAGAAAAATAGGGGAGAAGGAGGTGGCCGGGAAGACAAGCGATCGCGCTTTTATGCCGGGTAATCTAAAAGCGTTTGACCCCTGCAATAGTCCCAATCCTCCGACGATAGATTCTGTTAAAATCGGGTACCATAGAATCAAGTTGCCCGCGTGGAACCGCCCGCCCTTAACGCAAGTCGCGATCGGATAATGCTAGCAAAACGGTGCATCGGATGCTCTCTCTCAGTCAGAATTGTTCTTCCCGCAGATTTTACCCAGGGGAAATAAAAAGTCCGCCGGGGTTGGGGAGTAAGTTCGAGAGGCAAAAGATAGCCACCCAAAACATTAAAAATGGATAAACAGATGCAACGGAAATTAATATTTGCACCCAAAATCGCCTTGTTGTGCCTGTGCGCCCTTGGGGTTGCGATCGCCCAAATCGAGGCACAGGCATCCCAACAAATCGAGATTGTTTCCTCCCTCGGGCAACTCAAAACCGAGACAGGCGCGAATCGCAGACAGGCAATCAACACCCTGCGGCGCATCGGTTCACCCGCCGTCCCCGCACTCTTAGACGCCTTGAGAGACGAAGATAAAGAAGTCCGCAGTGCGGCAACCTTTGCCTTGGGGGCGATGGGGGCCGACGCCACAGAAGCCATTCCCGCCCTGATTAACAGCTTAACCGATGCAGACGATCGCCTGCGCCTGGATGCCGCCGTGGCCCTGCGAAAAATCGGTGCCCCTGCGGTTTCTCAACTGAATGCTGCATTAAAACATTCAGAACTCAACGTCCGCCGGGGGGCAGCCTTTGCCTTAGCAGGGATTGGTGCGCCTGCCAAAGAAGCAATACCGAATTTAGTGCAAACCTTAGCCCATGCGGACGATCGCCTCTCCTGGAATGCGGCAGTTGCATTGCGGGCGATCGGTTCCCCAGCCATTCCCGCCCTCACCGACGCCTTGAACCACGAAAATCCGCAAGTGCGCCAAGGGGCCGCCTTTGCCTTGGGAAACGTCACCTCCCCCACCGTAGCCACGGTTAGGGAGGACTTCGCCCCCGATCGCGCCTCCCTTCCCTCCCCGGAGACCCTGGCCCAAGAAAACTCCGGGGAACAGAATCCAGACATGCCGCAGATTTGCGACATTCTTCCCACCCCAGAGTCGGCGACACCGAAGCCTTGCCAAGTCAATCCGACCCTGGAAGAATGGTTAGAACAATGGCGGTTAGACAATCCGGGTGGCGAGGAAGTGACCCCGGATCCGGGGGACATGCAGCTCAATCCCTGCGACATGCAGCCCAATCCCTGCGAAGTGCGGCCCAATCCCTGCGAAGTGCAGCCGAACAATCCCTGCGACGCCAAGCCGCGACAGGTGGTGGCAAAAGCGGATCGAACCCGAGGGTTGTTATAGATTGATTTGCGTTATTCCTGCGGCGATCGCGATTTTGGGAATGGGGGGCTAGCCCCTCTTCCAAAATTACGGAAAATCGCTATACTCAAAAAAGTGACAGTTTGCGAGCGGTGTGATGGAACAAAACCGACAACAACCGACAGAATACGATGCCGTTCTCGGCGGTCAAACGCCAGCCCCCATAGATGCAGTCGTATTAGGGGGATTAGAAGGTGTAAAAAGGCGCTTAGCCAGTCCAGTGGTTGCCCAGCGAGTGGCAGCGCTTTCCGAGGCGATAAAATATGGCGTCGATGGGTTGGATTTAGTTATCGAATGTTTGGGCGATCGGTCCTGTAAAGTCCGCCACGCCGCTTGTTTGTTGTTAGAAAAACGCACCGAAACCCGAGTACAACATGCATTGCGGTTATATAATTCTCATTGCAATCGATTTAATAGCGTTATCGATCGCGAGTTACCGGTGAAAGTGTCTCATATCGATACCTTGATGGATCGCTTGGAAGAAGACGAAAGTGCGACTGCCCGCGATCGGGTAGAACAATCCCTCAGTTTAGTCCAAACCCCAGAAGGACAAAAGCGACTGGAGCATTATTTAATTAATGGCACCAAAAAGCAACAACAATATGCCGCGCGGTTTTGTAAGGTAAAGGGGAGAAAAGATATATTGTCCGAAACGCGCAAATACGGTTAGAGAAAAGGGAAATTTACTAGCAAAAACTACCGAGGTATTAGGGTTCAATTTTCCCACTTATTCCCTTTTTTTAGCTGATGCTGCCTCTACCGCTAGATGTGGTGAAATTACTTACTATTCTATTATTGTTTTTAACCCGAAATAATATCGATAAAATTAGGAACACGGCACTACCATCATTTCCTGAAATTTCCGATTAATTCCGGAGGAATAGGCGTAACAAAATTATATTAAGACCGAAGAAATATATGTAAAAAAATTAGTCCGCGTAGGCGGACTTGGTTTGCCCAGCCGCGATTTCAATCGCCCGCTTCTTTAAATCACAATCGGAGAATTGACCCACCCGAATCGGGTGGGCGCGTTGTAGATTATTTCATTTTTTCCCGAGCAGATTCTAGAGCGTTTCGCACCCGATCGAACCCGGTTCCGCCGTAACTATTTCGGGCAGCAATCACTTGTTGAGGTGCGATCGCCTGATAAATATCCTCCTCAAACGCCGGATGTAGGGATTGCCATTCCTCCATTGTCAAATCCTTTAACAACTTGCCAGCCGCCAAAGAGGTTTTAACCACTTTCCCCACCAGATTATAAGCTTCTCGAAATGGCACGCCTTTCGTCGCTAAATAATCCGCCACATCCGTTGCATTAGAAAAGTCTTCCGCCACTGCTTCTGCAAGACGGTTGGGGCGAAATTCGATGCCTTCGCGCATTAAAATGGTCATTGCTTCGAGACAGGCGCTTACGGTTTTGACGCTATCGAAAAGGGCTTCTTTATCTTCTTGCAAATCTTTATTGTAAGCTAAGGGTAATGCTTTCATTAGGGTGAGCATTCCTTGCAAGTGACCGAAAACGCGACCGGCTTTTCCGCGTACCAATTCTGGGACATCGGGGTTTTTTTTCTGGGGCATAATACTCGACCCCGTAGCGCAGGAGTCGGTGAGTTGGACGAAGTTAAATTCTTGCGAGGCCCAGAGGATGACTTCTTCCGCCAAGCGACTCAAGTGAACCAGAATCAAGCTAGCGGCGCAGAGAAACTCGATCGCAAAATCGCGATCGCTGACTGCATCGAGACTGTTGGCGTATAATTTAGAAAAGCCCAGTTGTTGTGCGGTGTATTGGCGATCGATGGGAAACGTCGTTCCTGCCAAAGCGCCGGCACCCAAGGGGCAGATATCCACGCGCTGGTAAACATCCCCCAAGCGCTCCCAATCGCGCTGAGCCATTTCGAAATAAGCCAACAAGTGATGAGCGAGGCTAATCGGTTGCGCCCGTTGCAGGTGAGTGTAACCGGGGATGGGAGTTTCCACATGGTTCTCAGCGAGTTGTAGCAACACCTGCTGATAGTCTTTAAGCTGTTGGCGAATGTGAGTGATGCGATCGCGCAGGTAAAGGCGCGTATCCGTGCCCACTTGGTCGTTACGCGATCGCCCCGTATGCAGTTTTTTCCCCACATCCCCCACCAGTTCAGTTAATCGGCGTTCCACCGCAAAGTGAACGTCTTCCGACTCGATGCCCGGTTTAAACAACCCTTGGCGATATTCCTGGCGAATTTGTTCGAGTCCTTTAACCAGGGTATCCGATTCGGCGGATGAGATAATGCCCGTTTTGGCCAGCATTTTAGCATGTGCCACCGAGCCAGTCAAATCGTATTCGAGCAGTTCGATATCGAAACCGATACTGGCATTAAAGCGGGCGATCGCCGGATGTAGTGCCCCTTCAAACCGTTGACTCCAAGTTTTTTGTTCGCTCATCTGAATTCACCGCTGAATGACTTCGTTTAAAATAACTGGAAAAACCCGTTTTCCACAGAAAACGGGTTTTTTCATCAGAAATTAGGGTTGGTAAGGGGGAGAACGGAAACCCTCGTCATTTATGCGTAGGGAGGAGTTCTCC
>NZ_JAYFEQ010000662.1:0-38343 GCF_055795085.1 Phormidium sp. CCY1219
GGGGGGAGAACTCCTCCCTACGCATAAATGACGAGGGTTTCCGTTCTCCCCCTTACCAACCCTAATTTCTGATGAAGCCACGCTCATTTTTTTCAATTTTAGCCGTTACGGTACTCCTGGTCTTGCTGCTGGGCGTTGGTGGTCTGTACGCCATCATCACCACCGGACCGATCGAGCTGCTGCGATCGCCTGACGCAACCCGCGTAGAGGCGGCGATGTTCGTCTCCAAACAAGCGCCCTTGATGGCCTCCTTGTTAGTGAATGCAGACAAACTCGAAGACTTTGCAAGAACTGCAGCACCGCCACCGAAGCGAAGCCGAGTGCGAGCCGAGTTTAATAAAATTAAAGAAAGCTTTCTGGCCAATACCGATTTAGACTACCGCCGAGATATCGCGCCGTGGTTGGGGGAAGAAATCACCTTTGCCCTGAGCAATCCCGACTTCGATCGCGATATTGCCAACGGTCGGCAACCGGGGTATTTGCTTGCCGTAGAAACCAAAGATCCGCAACGCAGCCGCGATTTTCTCGAGGCGTGGTGGGGGTCTCGCGCCAGTAGCGGCAGCCAAATCGTGGTGGAAAACTATAAAGGCGTGAAGCTGATTTACAGCCAGCCCCTTGCCGGCAGCCAATCCGGGCCGGTGTTAGGCGGGAATTGGGCCAGTGCGCTGCTCGGATCGCGCTTCGTCTTGTTTGCCAATTATCCCAAAGTGCTGCGCGATGCCATCACCAACGTGCAAGCTACAGAACTCAGCCTGAAGGACAATCCCGCCTACCAAGAGGCGATCGCCAATATGCCCGCAGGCGGCATCGGTTTGAGCTTCGTGAATGTGGAGCAATTTGCCGCCTGGATTAGCGATCGCCCGGTAGAATCTGCCAGCGCCACTGCGGAAAGCGTGTTCGGGAAAGTGTCCCCCAGCCTCGGCATTGCCCTGGGATTGAATCGCCAAGGACTGCTCGCCCAGACCGTTTGGAACTCCACCGCCCCGGCGGCGATCGCCAGCGCCTTGCCCAGCTTAACCCAGCCAGTGGGCGCGTTGCAGTATCTCCCCCCACAAACTGCCTTCGCCCTCTCCGGAGCCAATCTGCAACGCTTGTGGAGCGAACTGTCCGAAAGTTTTGCCGAAGATGAGGCAGTCGGGGCCATCCTGCGCCAACCCCTCGCCGCATTGCAGTCGCGCTGGGGCCTGGATTTACCCCAGGATGTGTTTGACTGGGTGGAGGGCGAATATGCCTTGGGCTTGGTGCCTCAACTCAGCGATACCCGGGAAGGGAAGACCACCTGGGATTGGATTTTCGTGGCTGAGCGAAAACAAGCCGCTACCGAGGGAATTGCCAGCTTAGATGCGATCGCCAATTCGCAAGGGTTTAGCGTCGGTCCGCTTTCCTTGGGCGATCGCCAGGTGTACGCTTGGACCAAACTCGCCACCACCGAGGACAACCCCACCGCTAACCCCTTAACCCCAGTCAGAATTACCGCCCAAGTAGAAGGCGTTCATGCCACAGTGGGGAATTATGAAATCCTCACCACTTCCCTCGAGGCAATGGATGAAGCGATCGATGCATCGCGCCAGGGATCGATTTTAACCCACGAAGCCTTTCAAGCCGCGATCGCTCCTTTGCCCGAATCCAATTATGGCTATCTCTATCTCGACTGGTCCGCCAGTCAAGGGCTTTTAACCCGTCGGGTTCCCGTTCTCAAGCTGATTACCTTGGTCGGAAAACCCTTCTTCAAACGCTTGGAATCGATTTCCCTCAGTGGACCGGCACCCTCCCCCACCGAACCGCCAGAAACCCCCTCTTCAGCGTCTCGGATCGCGGATTTATTTATCCGCTTGAGTTCTTAACCTCCGCTGTATTTTTCGGGAGAATGAAGCATCAAAAAATCGGTGATTTCTTCATTCTTCCCGAGGGATTTTTCTCGGGGATTTCACCGTTTGTGGCGCACTCGGTCGCGGGGACGAGAATGAAATCGACAGACAAGCTATGCCCTGTCCCTACAGGCGGAGGTTCTGGTATAAACCATTGGTTCGAGCGGACAAGCGGGCAAGAAACCAACTGATTCCAATCAGTTGGCGATGGCGCAACCTTGGCGGAAGAAACCCGGTTTTGAAGCTGGATTTCCCCGGGGAGGGGGCGACCCCGCGAGTCTCGGCACGAAATCGTCCCATCGATTGGGGGAGAGGCGATCGCAGTGGCGCGGTGGGGAAGCGATCGCGCCCAGGTTCAGTTGCCCCGGCAGGCAGGGAACGAGTCAAAGTTAAAGAAACTGCAAAAATTTCGACGAGAAAAACCTGTGGCTAAGATATTATAACTAATAAGCGTTAAAGTGTATTTTCAATCGTGCAAAAAGCCACCGGGCTTTTATCCCAAATTGGTCTAGACGAAACCGAAAAAATGGCCAGCGAAAAGCTTGCATCTTGCATCGCTAGCAAATAGGTTGGAGTCTGAACCAGACCCGTAGAAGAGAAATTAGCAGTGAGTACGCAAATCCCAACCCAACAACCCCCCGTCAGCGAAACAGTGGAAGACAAGCCAGATACCAAGCCAATTCCCCGTGAGACGATTTTAATTTTAGATTTCGGTTCGCAGTATTCCGAGCTAATCGCGCGTCGAATTCGCGAAACTGAAGTGTATTCCGAGGTGCTGTCCTATCGGACTTCAGCCAGCGCCCTAGAGAAACTGAAACCCAAGGGAATTATTCTCTCGGGCGGTCCGAACTCGGTGTACGATGCCGGTGCGCCGGAATGCGATCCGGGGATTTGGCAGCTTGGCATTCCGGTATTTGGCGTCTGTTATGGGATGCAGTTGATGGTGCAGCAGCTTGGGGGGAAAGTCGCCCCAGCGGAACGCGCCGAATATGGCAAAGCCGCCTTGTACATTGACGATCCCACAGATTTGCTGACCAACGTGGAAGACGGATCCATCATGTGGATGAGTCATGCCGACTCGGTATTGAAGATGCCAGAAGGATTCGAGTTACTGGCGCATACCGAGAACACCCCCTGTGCGGCGATCGCCGATCACGAGAAAAAACTCTACGGCGTGCAATTTCACCCCGAGGTGGTGCATTCGGAATGCGGGCTTGCCCTGATTCGCAACTTTGTTTATCACATTTGCGAGTGTCAGCCCACCTGGACCACGGCGAGATTTGTAGAAGAAGCGATCGGCGAAATTCGCGATCGCGTCAGCGATCGGCGCGTGTTGCTGGCATTATCCGGCGGCGTGGATTCCTCCACCCTCGCCTTTTTGCTGCACAAAGCGATCGGCGATCGGCTCACCTGCATGTTTATCGACCAAGGATTCATGCGGAAATACGAGCCAGAACGGTTAGTCAAACTGTTTCAAGAGCAGTTCCACATTCCCGTGGAATACATCAACGCCCGCGATCGCTTTCTCGCCCAAATGAAAGGCGTCACCGATCCGGAAGAAAAACGCAAGCGCATCGGGCACGAATTCATCCGCGTATTTGAAGAAGAATCCAGACGCCTCGGCCCGTTTGACTTTTTAGCCCAAGGCACCCTTTACCCCGACGTGATCGAATCTGCCGACACCAGCATCCCCTCCCAACCCGGGGAACGAGTCGCAGTGAAAATCAAAAGCCATCACAACGTCGGCGGTTTACCCGAAGACTTGCGCTTCAAACTGATCGAACCCTTGCGGAAACTGTTTAAAGATGAAGTCCGCAAAGTGGGACGATCCATCGGGTTGCCCGAAGAAATCGTCCGTCGCCATCCCTTCCCCGGGCCGGGGTTAGCGATTCGCATTTTAGGCGAAGTCACTGTAGAACGGTTAAATATCTTGCGCGATGCGGACCATATCCTGCGCCAAGAAATCCGTCAGCGCGGCATGTACCACGATTTTTGGCAAGCCTTTGCGGTCTTGTTACCCATACGCAGCGTCGGCGTCATGGGCGATCGCCGCACCTATGCCTATCCGATCGTTCTGCGCTTTATCTCCAGCGAAGATGGCATGACCGCCGACTGGTCTCGCGTTCCTTACGATATGTTGGAAACTATTTCTAACCGCATCGTCAATGAAGTGCGCGGCGTCAATCGCGTGGTTTATGACGTCACCTCTAAACCCCCCGGAACCATCGAGTGGGAATAGGCCAACTTCACAACTAGCACAACACAGATTTGCCCGCTAAATGCACAAAGTTCGGTAAAATTGCGGATGCCGTTGCCATGAGAATGTGCTGCATTAGTAATAAGTATTCATATGACTTGCATTAACGCGGGTTGAGCCAGTTGACTACCTGCGCGATCGCCAAATGGACGGATCGAAAAGTAGCAACCAGCGTCACCCAAAGCAGTACAATTGCATGTCACGTTTAGAACGTCAAACTCAGGAGGTGAAATTTGCAATGGCACCCGCCACCTATTCCCAATTCATTCGCTTTCTCCAAGAGGAGTTAGCCCTTTCTGCTTCCTCAATTGCATTTGCGGAGCGGATCTGTGCCGCTGATTCCCGTCCGCGAGAAATGGATCCCACTCCCTTACCGATGGTTCTCTGGCAATATGGGTTCGTCACCCTCAAACAGTTAGAGCGCATCTTTGACTGGATGGAAAATTCCCCGTTGACGACCCGCTTGAATCACTCTGTTACCAACCAGGAGGCATAATTGTCTTGCACAGTCTCCCAAGCATCAAAGGGCATTTGTACTTACCTGACCCATGCCCTCTATTTTCCAATTGCAGCGATAAAATAACAAGCCGAGTCACCCTCACCCAACCCAACTCGGCTTTTCATTGTTATGAAAAAATTTTTTCCCACCCCGCAAGAAAAACCGTTTAAATTGGTAAAAAAAAGCAGAGGCGGTATTGAAATCCGCTGCTTTTTATGTTCTACCCTTCCGATTGAGTGAGCGCTTCAAACCCTGATGCAACTTCCAGCAATTCTGACGTAATCGAACTTTGTCTTTCCCGACGATACTGAGAAGTTAAATCCCCAAGTCGTTCTTGAATATTCTTTTCCGCTGCCTGCATCGAAGACAGGCGGCTAGCATTTTCACTGGCCAAAGATTCAGCAAAGGCGCGATAAAGCGACAGGAATAAATATTCTCGGATTAAGGCAGAAAATAACCGATTCCAATCCATTGTAAAGGTGGGTAACACATTATTCGGCCAGTCTTTGTGGACTAATTCCTTCAACCAGTCCGGGTTTAGGGGAAGCAATTGCAGGGTGCGCGGCTCATAAGAAGAACCAGAGAGAGATTGATTGTAAAAAATCACAATTCGCGCCACTTGTTCTTCATTTCGCCATTGCTGAATATTTAGCAAGATTTCCTGGACCATATTGGTAATCCCGTTCACGGAACTGGGCACGGAAAACGAAGTGGCGATCGCCTGTTTTCGCGCTGACAGCAGGGGAACGATCCGCGCCCCCACCGCCGCGATCGCCCGGTTTTCTGGCTTCACCTCCCACTCGTCTAATTGCTGCATCCCATGAGAAACCACGCGCTCGTTAAATTGACCGCACAACCCTTGGTCCGAACCAAACACGATCGCCCCGATGCGCCCAATCCCGCCAGACTCGCTCTGGCCAGAGAGCATCTGCGGCGTATATTCATCAGAAAAATATCCCCGTCTCATGGCAATATGCAGCCCCATTTCCACGGTGCGATTGTACTCACTCAAAGACTCCACCGCTCGCTGATATTGTCGAATGCTGACTGCAGCGAGAGCTTTCATGGTCTTGACCACTGATTGCAAATCTTCAACGCTACTAATTTGAGCTTTAAGTGCTTGAGCGGTTGGCACGATTTTTTCCCCTCATCTATTGCGGTTGGTTTTCTTCAGTTTCTTCGGAATGTTCCGATTCGGATGCGGCGTTTGACTCGGTTTCGCCTTCGTCTTCCCCGCCTTCTCCTTCGGCGCGTTTTTCTTCACCGGATTCGCCTTGTTTTTCCGCGTCACTGGAGCGGCGATCGATAGCTTCTCTGGCGGTATCTAATATCGCCAAGCGGTCTTCATCGCTGAGAGATTCTCCCGATTCGATGCGATCGCAAATATCCGACACTCGCTCCGTCACCCGTTGGCGAATTTCTCCCGCCGCCTCTTCCACCTCATCGAGTTCGATTTCGTCCAATAACCCATTATTCACCGACATCAGCACGGCAATTTGCTCCGACACCGAAAGCGGTTGAGATTGAGGTTGCTTTAGCACCTCGCGCACGCGACGCCCTCGGGTGAGGGTTTGTTGCGTTTCCTCATCCAACTGCGTGCCGAAGCGAGCAAACACTTCCACTTCTTCAAACTGGGAATAAGACAGACGTAAATTGCCCGCCAAGCCTTTATAGGCGCTTAACTGGGTTTTTCCCCCCACCCGGGAGACGGATTTACCCACATCCACCGCCGGTAAAACCGCTTTTTGAAATAAATCGGGCGATAAATAAATTTGACCGTCGGTAATGGAAATTAAATTGGTGGGAATATAAGCAGAAATATTCTGCGCTTGGGTTTCTACAATGGGTAAAGCAGAAAGAGAACCGCCCCCGAGTTCATCGCGCAGGTGAGTCGATCGCTCCAGCATCCGCGAGTGAATGTAAAAGATATCCCCCGGATAAGCTTCTCGACCGGGGGGGCGTCGCAGCAAGAGGGATAACTCCCGATACGCCCAAGCGTGACGGGTTAAATCGTCATACACCACTAAGACATCGCGCCCTCGGTCCATAAAATACTCGCCAATGGTGGTTGCTGCATAGGGGGCGACGTATTTCAATCCCGGAGGGTCTTCGCCGGAGGACACCACCACCACGGTGTAGTCCATTGCTTCATGTTGGCGCAACTCGGCGATCGCCTTCGCCACGGAAGCGACTCGCTGTCCGATGGCGCAGTAGATGCAGATTACATCTTTATCCTTTTGATTGATAATCGTATCGATCGCGATCGCGGTTTTGCCGGTTTGGCGATCGCCCACGATCAGTTCTCGCTGACCCCGACCCACGGGAATCAAAGCATCCACCACTTTTAACCCGGTTTGCAGGGGAACGCTTACCGGGGCGCGGTCCATAATGGCTGGGGCTTCCCGTTCGATCGGGCGACGTTCTTCTGCATTAATCGACCCTTTGCGGTCCAGGGGGCGACCGGTGGCATTCACCACCCGCCCCAGGAGACCCTCGCCCACCGGCACATCCATAATCCGCCCGGTGCGATGCACTTCGTCACCGGCCTGTATCTTTTCGCTTTCTCCTAACAGAATCACCCCGATTTGATTCGGGTCTAAATTAAAGGCAATGCCCAGTATGTCCCCGGGAAAGCGCAGCACTTCTTCCGAGCGCACGTCGGGCAATCCGGACAGGGTGGCAATCCCGCGCGAAACCGATTTGACAATGCCGATTTCGCGAGTTTCGAGTTGGGGGTGGTAACTGTCTAGGGCGCGATCGAACGCACTAAAGGTATCGTCGAGTACCCGCAACAGTTGGCGATCGTTATTTCGCATTCTCTTCCTCCTTCACAGCAGCAGATAAGCGGCGTTCCAGGGAGTCCATGTATCGCTCTAAACTCCAGACAATGGAACGATTGCCAAATTGCAATTCTACGCCACAGATTAAGTCATCGGACTGGGCAAATTGCACCTGATGGTGGTTGAGCAAATGCTCTTGTTTCAGGTGATGAATGATTTGCTCGCGCTTGGGTTGGGGAATCTCGAAGCTGCTGCGGATGGCGATTTTTTCGGAATGTCCTAGGGCTTGGTCGATGGCTTTGCGTTCCGATGAGTTGAGATTTTGGAGCCGCTTGAGGAAGACGGAAATTGCCCGTTCTTCTAAGTCTGCATCGGCCAAATCTTGCAAGGCGCGACGGGCGATCGCGTAGGTTTTTTCTAGCACCTGGGATTCGATATTTTCCGCTTTTTTGGCGACTCGTTCTCGTTCTTCTATATCGGCTTTTTCTTTGCGGGTTTCTTCTTGAATGAATTGAGCAAAGCGCTCTTCTATGCCTTGTAAATAGGTTTGAAAATCCCAGGAAACGGCTTGACCGTCTACCTGGACGGTAATGCCGCAGAGTAAGCGCTCGGAAGTGACAAATTTTACCGGGATTTGGGTTTCGGTGTCTTCGGCAAAATCCTCCGCTTTGTGACCGTTATTCTCCCGTTCTTTTTCCTCGGGTTCCTCGGCAATGGTGAGGGTTTTACCCGAGGCAATTTGGTTTTGCAACAAGTCGAGGAGTTGATGGCGTTTGTCATCGGGAATCTGGAAGCCGCTGCGGATGAAAATCGGTTCTTCAGAGGTTTGTAATGCCTCGCGCAGACGATCGCGCTGTTCGTCCTCGAGGCGTTGCAGGCGATCGCAAAATCGGGCGATCGCCCGTTCTTCCAGGTCCGTATGGGCGACCTCTTGCAAGGTGCGCCGGGTGAGGTCGTAGGTTTCCTGCGCCACCTGTTGTCGCAGTCGGTGGAGAAAGGATTTTTGTTCGCGATCGATGGCCGATCGCCATTGCGCCTGGAGGTTATCCACCTCGCGGCGGGCTTGGTCGATCAGCGCTTTGCGCCGCGCTTCGGCTTGTTCTTTGGCTTGTGCCACGATTTGCGATCGCCGATCTTCGATTTCTCTGCGCTTTTGTCGGTAAGCTGCGGCGGATTCTCGCGCTTTGTCGCGATCGCGCTGCGCCTCCTGCCAGCGATTTTCTAGCTTTTTCTGGCGATCGTCCATCGTTTTGAGGATGGGTTTATACAAAAACTTCCACAGCAGGAAAACCAGAATGAGGAAGTTGACGATCTGGGCGACGACGGTAAACCAAGTAATCACCGATTAGCCTCCTCCCTGTTGGGTAAACTGACCCCAAAAGGGATTGGCAAACAGCAAAATAATCGAAATCACAAAACAATAAATTGCGGTAGATTCGATAAATGCCATCCCCACAAATAATGTCCGGGTAATCGTATTCGCTTTATCCGGTTGTTGTGCCAGCGCTCTCAGGGCATTGGCAAGGGCCAATCCTTCCCCGATCGCCGGACCGACTGCGCCAATGGCAATGGTTATTCCAGCGGTGAAAATCGACACCATACCCACCAGTCCCATATTATCCATTTTAACTCGCTCCTTGTTCTGAATGTTGGTTTTGTTGTTTTTTGGTCGTGTGCTGCGCGCTCATTCCCGAGGCAATATAAACTAATGCCAAAATGGCAAATACATACGCTTGAATGACGCCAATTAAAATCCCAAATGCCCGCATGACCATCGGCAGGAATAGCGGCACCAGGGAAATTAAAATGGCGACCAGCAAGCTGGTACTCATAATGTTGCCAAACAAACGAACTGCCAGAGAAAGGGTTCGCGACAGTTCGCTGATAATCTGAAACGGCAACATAATCGGCGTCGGCTGAATGTAATGCTTGAAGTACGCTCTCCAGCCTACGTTTTTGATTCCGTAATAAGGAACGGCAAAGAACACGCAAATAGCCCAAGCTGCCGTGCTAGACAGAGAAGCCGCTGGAGATTCATAATAGGGAAACAAGGTCAGAATGTTCGCCAGGGCGATAAACAAAAATAAAGTGCCCACAAAGGGTAAAAATTGTTTGGGTTCTTGTCCGATTCCCTCGCGAATTTGGTCGTTGATTTGCTTGACGATGATTTCTAGCATATTTTGCCAGGGGGAAATTTTATCCGGTGCGATCGCCAGATTTCGCGTCACCAGCCAAGACCCGATAACCAAAATTGCCATCACCAGCCAAGTAAAGACTAGGGTAGCATTGAGGACAACCCAATTCCACTGCCAGTAGATGATGTTATCAATAAATTGCCATGTTTCCATTGCAGTTTACACAGAATTTGTCAGCTTTGCAATTCAATGCGGTTTAACTCGGGGTTGCGCGATCGCCTCCCAAAAAAACTCGCCTTGCCGTTCTCTCATCCCGGGCTAAAACTAGAACAGTTTCACCTTTTCTTTGGGGTGCCAAACTTGGGTTAAAACCGCGCGGGCAATTAAAAATCCCAACAGGCAAACCAAGGCGCTTTCCCACTGTCCGTTCATTACGATATAAAAGCCGAGCAAGGTAATCGCAACCCGCCCCAAGTAACTGCCGATAAATAACCGCGCCGGCCATTGGGTGGTGGGCAGTTGTCGCACGGTAATCCACAAACTGGCGAAGTAGAAAACGCCGAGGGCAAATCCGGCGGGAAGGGCAATAAATAATAAGGGAAAAATGACGTTCATGGTGTTTCTCCTTGTTTTTGAGGCCACTTATGGAGCAGCGATCGCAGGGCAAGCGGTGCAATAATACTGGTTGCCGCCGAGACTAAAACCATCGCGGCAAATATCTTTTCCGATACCGCCCACGACCCGAGTTTCAATCCGCGTTGCATGACAATCATCGTAATCTCGGCTCTCGGAATCATGCTGACACCAATCAAGATGCCACCGATTTTGCTAGTGGTTAAATAAGCCAAACCCCCGGCACCGAGAACTTTCCCGAGAACTGCAGCAATGAGTAAAATCAATCCCATTCCCACGGCACTCGTGAGGGCTGTGGGGTCGATTTTTAAGCCGATGCCAATGAAAAAAAACGGGGTCAATAGTTCGTAGATAGATTGAAACGAAGCTTCCATTTTTACCGCTTGCGGATCGCGACTGAACACCAGTCCGGCAAAAAATCCGCCAATGGCAACGGAAAAGCCAAGCAATCCGGCGATCGCGGCAATAATAAATCCAATTCCGACCACTTCCAGCATCGGGTCTGGCGCGGGTTCGATTTCGCGAAAAAACTTGGTCATTTTCGCCTCAAAATAACGCGAAAAGAAAAAGCAAAACGTACCAAACACAACTGCCTTGAACGCAAAGATACCCGAAGTTTCGGCGATAACCGAAACTAACGAACCGCTGTCATTGCTCTGGCTAAGATTGGGGGCAATTGCAAACAGCAACGCCATCAAAATCACCGCAGAAATGTCGTCCATTTCCGCTACATCGAGCAACAATTGACCGTTCGGCGAATCCGTGGCGTTTTCTTCTTCCCAAACCCCGATGGAAACCCCCACACTGGTGGCGGTAAATGCCACGGCCACAAATATACTGGAAATGGCGGATAAGTTGAGCAAAAAATAGGCGGTGACAAATCCCAATCCGCCACTGACGATGATATCTGAAAGCCAGATTTTGCTTGCGCGGGGCAACTGATGCTTGAGTCCGGCTAAATCGCTTTCCAGTCCCACGCGAAACAGCAAGGAAATAATCCCCAATTCGGCTAAAAATACAAATATTTCCTCAGCTTCGGGGGAAAGAAACTGCCATTGCGCGTCTGCCAGACGCAGGAGAAATCCCAGCAGCAAATAGCCTAAGAGATTGGGCAACCCCAAGCGACTGGTGCCCGCTTTGATGGCAATGGAAAGGGCGATCGCCACCCCGACGAGCAACACCATCAGCGGTAGTGCCAGCGCTCCTTCACTCATTGGGTCGCTCCCGTTCTACCCAGAACCAAGCGTTTAGGCAACCCAATACTACACCCACAAATAATAACATCAAAGTCCAGGAATACGGACTCGGATAGGTGACATCGATCCACAGTCCAATCGCCAGACCAATTAAGGTGGGAATGGCAACAGACCATCCAATCAATCCAAACATTCCCAACCCATACCAAATGCTAAACTCATCCTCGCGCTTTGCTTTCAGCTTGCGAGATGATTTCTCCCGAATCTGCTGGTGAAACCTTTCTTGGCGTTTCGGATCGGGTATTCGCTTGCTTTTTCTACTGTTCGGGCGCTTCACGACTTGTCCCTCCCACTTCAATTAATCCGCGCATAAATCCCGCTTCGAGTCTGGAAACGGCAGACCGCGCTTGTTTCTCCCGGTCGTCCAGGGTTTTATATTTCTCTTCTACGGTTTGCTGCAACGAGTCTAAGTCTTTTCCTTTCGCCGCTTGTCGGGTAGACACTAACACCTCAGAACCATTTTTTACCAGGGTTCCTTGATTGACCGCAACAAATGTTTCTGTTCCTCCTGCGGATTCGTATGATAGTATTCCCGGCACCAATGCGGTTACGAAGTCGATATGATTGGGCAACAGTCCAAACGCTCCATTTTCGGCTTCTGCTGTTACTTTTTTAACGTCTTCGTCTACCAGCACTTCTGTGGGTAATAAAATTTTTAGCTTCATTTTTTATTGGCTTTTTATAAGGTTCTTTTGTGCTTTTTTGCGCTATATTACCGGAATTAAAATTAGGATATGGGGGAATTTCAATCCAGCATTTTCCCTCACGAACCGCAGATTATTCTTTTTCCGAGTTTTCCTCCTGTTCTTGGGGTTGACTTTTTTGTGCTTCGTCGATTTTGCCAAGCATGTAAAGCGATCGCTCGGAATAATCGGAAAATTCGCCTTGGAGAATGCGATCGCATCCGTCGAGCGCTTCTTCCATGCTGACCAATTTGCCCGCTTTGCCGGTAAACTGTTCGGTGGTAAAAAACGGTTGGGTTAAAAACCGCTCTAGACGACGGGCGCGGTTCACGGTTTGGCGATCGCTGGCGGAAAGTTCCTCCATCCCCAGCATAGAAATAATATCTTTTAAATCTTCATAATTCGCCAGAGTTTGTCGCACCGTTTGGGCGATTTGATAGTGCCGCTTTCCCACAATGGGAGGCGTCAGCATTTTAGAATTCGATTGCAGGGGATCGATTGCCGGATACAATCCCTGACTGGCGCGCTTTCGCGATAGCACGATCGAAGAAGACAAATGCCCGAACGTGTGAACTGCTGCCGGATCGGTAAAATCATCTGCCGGAACGTACACCGCCTGTACGGAGGTAATCGAACCGCTGGCGGTATTGCCGATCCGTTCTTCGAGTTCGGACAATTCCGTGCCCAAGGTGGGTTGATATCCCACTCGCGAGGGCAATCGTCCCATCAAACCGGACACTTCCTGTCCCGCCTGAATGAATCGGAAAATATTGTCCATCAGCAATAGCACATCTTGCTTGGCGTCATCGCGGAAATACTCCGCCATTGTCAGCGCCGCATGACCCACGCGGAATCGCGCTCCCGGCGGTTCGTTCATCTGCCCGAATACCATAATGGTATTGTTAAGCACCCCCGCTTCTTGCATTTCGCGATAAAATTCTTCTGCCTCGCGGTTGCGTTCGCCGATCCCGCAAAACAGACTGACTCCTTCGTGGTGAGTCGCCATGTTGTGTATCATTTCCGAGAGCAAGACGGTTTTGCCCACACCGGCACCGCCAAACAAACCCGCTTTCCCCCCGCGTTCTAGGGGTGCGAGTACGTCGATCGCTTTGATCCCGGTTTCGAGAATCTCCGAACTCGTGGATTGCTCGGCGAGTTCCACGGGGGGTTGATGAATCGATCGCCATTGTGCGTCGCTGATTTGGTCTTTTTTATCGATCGCCTCGCCGAATACATTAAATACCCGACCCAGTAATTTATCTCCCACGGGCACTTTGAGCGTTTTTCCCGTGTCTTTCACCGCCGCACCTCGTGCCAAACCGGCAGTGGGCATCAGGGCGATGCCGCGCACCGTCTGCTCGTCTACGTGGTTCACCACTTCGATGACAATGCGATCGTCTTCACCGGTTCTCAATTCGCTATATACCTCCGGAAGCCCTTCCGAAAACCGAACGTCAACCACACTACTGCGAATGGAAATAATTTGTCCGTGATGATTTGATTTTCGCGAGTCTTCCGTTTTGTTCATGGCAAGCAATTTTTAACAACCGTCTCGATAATCTGTTTATTTTTTTGCCCGGATTTTTGGCGCTGGTATTGCGCCCAACTCTTACCAGAGAGTCACGCCCAGGGCGAGGAACTCCGGCGGGTTTGGCCGACTCCTCTATTTGGAATAGGTCTTTTTAGTTATCGTCTTTCTATTACTAAAACACTTTCGCTTCGGCAATCATCTTCCTAAAGGAAGAGATTTTCTCTCGGCAGATGTTCGCCGAGGGGAAACCCTGTGCCAGATGCTCTTGACGGTTGGGCGATCGCCACCCGCAAAACTTGAAAGTTGAAAAAATTCTTAATTCTTAATTCTTAATTTTTAATTCTTAAGTTGGCGAAGGAAATGACCCTGGGTCGGGGTGTAATCTGTATCTTAGTGAAGGTTGGGATGGAGGGAGGGCTTCCGGTGGTTACATTTCCTTGTCATCTCTCTGGGGAAGCATTTTTTGGCACATTTATTTCTGCCGCTAGGAGGTTGAAGGGCGTCCCCAGGGAAATTTTGCCTAATCCTAGAGTAATAAAAAGCTTTATTTATCTTAAACGGCTCTGGTTTTTTACTATAATAAATACTAATGATAGAAATCTAATAAAGTCGATAAAACTGAGGGTTTTTATGGTAAAAGTAGCAACAACTGACATGCCAGATGCAGTAGATATTGCAGTGAAAGAAGCGGCTTCTGAGGCAATGGGGGCACATCCGCAGCAGCTAAAAATTGTGGCAGCGGAGAAACGAACCTGGCCGAATGGCTGTCTCGGACTGGCCCAACCCCGGGAATACTGTCCCCCGGCGAAAGTGGAAGGATGGCGGGTAGTTATCTCCGATGGCAGGGATACCCTAGTATATCGCACCTCCCTGTCAGGCGATCGCCTGCGGCAAGAAAAAGAAGACACCTACAGTGGCAAGCTGCCCCCGGAAGTTGCCGAGATGGTTTTGCAGGACGTGCAGCAGAGAGCTAGGGAACAGATTTCCGAGCTACACATCGTCCACGAGGAACAACGAACCTGGCCCGATAGCTGCCTGGGGCTGTCGGAACCGGGGGAAGTCTGCGCTCAAATGCTGGTGGATGGGTGGCGCGTTGTGGTGGAAAATCACGATCGCCAGTGGATCTATCGCACCTCCCTAGAAGGCGGAAAAATCCGGTTGGAATCCCACGAAAGCACCTCGGGGAATGGAAAGATAAGCGATCGCCTCGCCCATGCCGTAGTGCAGCAAACCGCGAAACATGCGGACACTTCCCCCTCAACCCTGCACCTAGTGGAAGCCGAACCGCAAACCTGGAACAATACCTGTCTCGGTCTTCCCCAACCCGGAGAAGCCTGCGAACAACAGCCGGTGGAAGGATGGCGGATTGTGGTAGAAAACGATTGCCAAACCTGGGTGTATCGCAGCGATCGCAAAGGCAGTAACATCCGCTTGGAAACGCCCTATCATACCGCCGTGGGCAACCTTCCCCCTTCCGTGAGCAATGCCGTATTGCACCATATCTCGCAACAGTCGGGCAAGTCTCCCTTGGGACTGCGGATCGTGGAGGCAGAACGAGAAACCTGGCCCGATCGCTGCCTGGGTCTTGCCGAACCGGAAGAATCCTCGGTGGAAGAAACCTTAGTTCCGGGATGGCGCGTGATGGTCTCCGATCGCCATCGGGCCTGGACCTATCGCACGGACCGCGATGGCAGCACCTTACGCATCGAAAAATAGCCATTGTTGGTTGCTCTCGTTTTCTCTCGTTCCCAGGATAAGCCGTAGGGTGGGCAATGCCCACCCTACAGGGTTTCTATACGGTTTATACAGTAGCCGTAGGGTGGGCAATGCCCACCCTACAGGGTTTCTATACGGTTTATACCGAACTGCCCACCGGCTGCTTCACCAGAGATTGAGCTGCCGCCACGATCGCATCCGCGTCTATTTTCGCACCGTGCAACATTTCCGCCGGCTGACCCGATCCGGGCATGTCGCGCACTGCTAGCTTGATGGGGCGCAACGGCGGTCCGTCATATACCGGAGCGCTGTCCGTACCGGTAAAGGCATCCAGTACAGCCGCACCTAATCCGCCTTCGCTCCAATGATCTTCCACCACAATCAGATTGCCCTCGGTATCGTGAGCTGCTTGATACAGGGTTTCCACATCGATGGGCTTGACGGAATACAGATCGATAACCCGCGCCAGGATGCCTTCTTTTTTCAGGCGATCGTAAGCCGAAAGCGCCTCATGCAGGGTGACACCGGCACCGATGATGGTGAGGCGATCGCGATCGCAACTGCGAAGCACCTTGCTACCCCCAATCGGAAACGCTTCATCCGCATCGTAGATAACCGGAGTTTTCATCCGGGTGGTGCGGAGATAGCAAATCCCCGGGCGATCGCTCATCTGTTCCACCAATTTCGCCGTTTGGTTGCCATCGCAGGGATACAACACCGTGCTGCTCCACACCGCGCGAAAGGCCGCGATATCTTCCAATCCCATCTGCGACGGACCATCCTGCCCGATGGAAACCCCGGCGTGAGACCCCACCAGCTTCAGGTTCGCCCGGGAAACAGCCGCCATCCGCACGAAATCGTAAGCGCGGGAGAGAAATGCCGCAAAGCTGGAGGCAAAGGGCTTGTAATTGAGCGCCTGCAAGCCAACTGCCGCCCCCACCATGAGCTGCTCGCCGATAAACATCTCGAAATAGCGTTCCGGATAGGTTTTGGCGAAGAACTTGGCGCGGGTGGAGTTGCTCACTTCTCCATCGAGACCCACTACCTCCGGTTGTGCGGCTCCCAAGGCTTTGAGTGCCTGACCGTAGGCATCCCGCGTGGCCACGGATTCTCCCATTTCAAAGTGAGGAAGTTCCAGGGGTTGCGCCTTTGCGGGAGCTGCCGGTTTGGCGGCTTTTGGCTTTTGTACCTCGATGCGGATATTTCGTTCGCCGCCTAACTCGGCGATCGCCGCTTCGGTTTGTTCCGGTTTCAAATTCTTCCCGTGATGCCCGTTTTCATCTTCCAATTCAGCATAGCCCTTGGCTTTAATCGTCCGGGCGATAATCGCCGTGGGGCGATCCTCAATAGTTAAGGCTTCTGCATAGGCGCGATCGACCTCCCCCAAATCGTGACCGTCGATCTCGATCGCGTGCCAGCCAAAGGCGCGGGCGCGCTCTGCATACGCTTGAGTATTCCATCCCAATTCCGTTTCTCCGCGCTGTCCCAGACGGTTCACGTCGATAATCAGGCTAATGTTGTTTAGGTGATAGTAGGAGGCGCGATCGAACGCTTCCCATACCGACCCCTCGCCGGTTTCGCTATCTCCTTGCAAGACCCAGATGCGCGCGGGCACTTCGTTGAGATACTTGCCGGCTAACGCCATCCCGAAGCCAATCGTCAGTCCCTGTCCCAGAGAACCGGTTCCCACGTCGATTCCAGGCAGTTTCGGGGTGGGATGACCTTCCACGGGACTGCCAAACTGGCGCAAGGACATCAACTGTTCGTCCGAGATGACTCCCGCCGCCTTCAGCATGGAATACAGCAGGGGCGACGCATGACCTTTCGAGAAAATCACGCGATCGTTATTCGGGTTCTCGGGATTGTCAAAGTCAAAAGTTAGATACTTCGTGAGCAGCACGGCCATCAGATCCGCCGCCGACATCGAGGAGGTGGGGTGCCCGGAACCCGCCTCGCTGGTACAGCGAATGCTATCGACCCGCAGTTGCTGCGCTAATTCATGCCATTCTTGTAATTGATTGGCGTTTGTCATCGTTATCTCCTAAAATTTCTCCTAAATAAATAAATCGGGTCTCTATCTTTCGAGAACCCCAAAAAAAATTTTCTGCTACTTGCGAATTAGACCTCTCCTAATATCCCCGTTCGCTCATTATAAGTTGATATTTCAGCGCTTACGTCTATCAAAAGTAATAAAGCCGCCGCGCGCCTGTGCAATTGTGGCGCGATCGCCCCCGGGTTTTCCCCTCACCGCGTTTTCCGCCCACCGCCGTGCAAACCCTGGCGATCGCCGAAGTGGGAGGAAGGCCCAGCCTCGGCAGATGCGTTGGAGCCTGAGAATGAGGGATGAAAGTGGGATAAAATGACCGGAATTATCAATTAACCTTTTGTGACATACGGCCAAAAGATGGATATTCAATTATTTTTCACCACCTTACTCGCCGCCACGATTACCATGTTGGCAACTGGTTTAGGAGCCGTGCCCTTTTATTTTTTTCCCAGACTCTCGCAAAAGTGGTCGCGACGGGGGTATGGGTTTGCCGGCGGCGTGATGCTCGCCGCTTCCGTGTTCGATTTGATAATACCGGCACTCAGACGGGGTGGATATTCCCCGGTGGCGATCGGCTTAACCGTGGGAACCGGGGTTTTTCTGTTGAGCGAAGTATGGTTGGGTGACAAACAGATCGATTTTGGCGAAATTCGCGGAGCCTCTGCGCGGCGGGTGCTGTTGATTTTAGGCACTTTATTTCTGCATAGCTTCCCGGAAGGAGTGGCAGTGGGCGTGGGATATGGCGCAGGGCAAGAAAACGGCAATTTAGGATTCCTCTTGGCCCTGGCGATTTCCGTGCAAAATATTCCGGAAGGACTGGCGGTGACCCTGCCCCTGCGCGCGGAAAAGGTTCCGGTGAATCAATGCGTGTTTTGGGCGATTTTTTCCAGTGTGCCGCAACCGATCGCCGCCATTCCCGCCCTGCTGGCGGTTTCCTTTTTCCAGCAGATTTTGCCTTATGGATTGGCATTTGCCGCAGGTGCGATGGGGTTTTTGGTAGTCAGCGAACTGATTCCGGAGGGTCTAGAAAAAGGCGATCGCCTGGAAATCGGCACCATTGTGGCCATCGGCTTTTTGCTAATGACCATCGCCCATACCCTCGTCTAACTCCCGCTTCGTTCCCCCAAAAACTCTAGCTAGAGGAAGATGACAACTGCCGTGGGTTTCTCTACCTTACTGAATAGTACCATCGGGATTGAGAACTCAACCTCTCCTCCCCGGGTTTGTGATTTAGACGGAAATCAACGCTTTATGGGTAAAAGAGTCGAAAATAAAATCGCAATTGTCACCGGTGGCGGTGCGGGTATCGGACGAGAAACCGCCTTGATGCTGGCTTCGGAAGGGGCAAAAGTCGTGGTGACGGATATCGAAGAAGACGGCGGCCAAGAAACCGTTAACCAGATTACAAATCGCGGGGGAACCGCCAAATTTTTGTCCCACAATGTGGTACTGGAAGAAGACTGGAAGCGCGTGTTAAATGAAACCAGCGCTGCATTGGGTTCGCCGAATATTCTGGTGAATAATGCCGGGATTTTGCAGTTTAATGACTTGGCAACCACCCCCGTCGAACAGTGGCATAAGCTGATGGATGTAAACGCTTTAGGCGTATTTCTCGGCCTCAAACACTGCGGGTCTCTGATGGCAGAAAATGGCGGCGGTGCGATTGTCAATTTATCCTCTACCGCCGCCCTGGTTGGCGTCAAGCGGCAAAGTCTCTACGGTGCGAGTAAAGGCGCGGTTCATACGATGACCAAAGATTGCGCGGTGGAATTGGCCGATCGCAAAGTGCGCGTCAATTGCGTCAATCCCAGCGTCATCGATACCGGCATGGCGGAACTCGGCGCAAAAGAACGGGGAATGACAAAAGAAGAAATCGGTCAAATGTATCCGATGGGTCATATTGGCGAACCGATTGATGTGGCTTATGCTACCTTATTTTTAGCCTCGGATGAAGCGAAATTTATTACCGGCACCGAGTTAGTTATTGATGGCGGTTATACGGCAAAATAAGCGAGAAAAATCAGGAGAATGATGAGCGATCGCAGCCCGAATAATTTTTCCGGAGAAAACTGGCGCAACAAGCTTCCCACCACCTTATCTCCCTTAATCGACCTGGCCTTTAACTTCTGGTGGAGTTGGTCGGCACAAGGGGAATCGATATTTCGCGACTTAGATGCCCGATTGTGGGAGGAATGTCATCAAAACCCAGTCAAATTTTTGCAGCGTCTTTCCCCAAAACAAATCGCGCAATTTGCCAGGGATCCGACCTATCTCAATCGACTGGAACAGCGAATCGCTGAATTTCGCGACTATATGGCCTCGGGAGACAAAAGTTGGGCCAGTAAAGTGGCTCCCCAATGGCATTTCCAAAGTCCGATCGCTTATTTTTGCTTTGAATTTGGCGTGCATCAATCTCTGCCCAATTATGCCGGGGGATTGGGCGTTTTAGCCGGGGATCATCTCAAATCTGCTTCGGATTTAGGGGTGCCGATGGTGGGGGTGGGATTGCTTTTCCGCAACGGCTATTTAGAACAGCATTTTAATCGCGAAGGATGGCAAGAAGAACGGTATCCCAAGTATCGATTCGAGGAAATGCCGCTGGAACTGGTGCGCGACACTTCCGGGGAACCTTTAACCGTGGAAATCAGCATCCGCAGGCGCAAGACTATCGTTCAATGTTGGCAAGTGCGTGTCGGACGAGTGAATATTTATTTACTCGATACTAACCGTCCGGATAATGACCCGGTAGACCGCGCGATCGCTCGCTGTTTGTATGGCGGCGATCGCAATAACCGAATGGCCCAAGAATTTCTGTTGGGAATTGGCGGGGTAAAAATGTTGCAGCGCCTGGGAATTACCCCGAGTTTGTATCACCTGAACGAAGGTCATGCCGCCTTTGCTTTGCTCGAATTAGTGCGTCAGTCGATGGCCGACAGCGGGCAATCTTTCTCCCAGGCCAAAGATGAGGTGAAAGAGCGCTGCATCTTCACCACCCACACCCCGGTGATGGGCGGACACGATCGCTTTCCGCCGGAGTTAATGGCGGAGTTTTTTGCCGACTTTTGGCCGCAATTGAACCTCTCGCAAGCGGAATTTCTCGACTTGGGGGCGCGCAAACCCACAGACCCTTGGGCACGGTTTAACATGACGGTATTGGCACTGCGGTTAACGCGATCGGCAAATGGGGTGAGCGAACTCAACGGACAAGTGGCGCGTGAAATGTGGTCGGCGATTTATCCCGATCGCGAGGTCAGTGAAGTGCCCATCGGCTATATTACCAATGGCATTCATTCTCGCACCTGGATCGCGCCGTTATTGGGGGATTTATATGCGGACTATTTAGATAAAAATTGGGGAACTTGTCTGTGCGATCGCCACATCTGGGATCGCATCGAACGAATTCCCACTCGCGAACTTTGGCAGCGACATCAACTCCTCAAAGAACAGCTTATCGTGTTTGCCCGCGATTGGCTCCAACAAGCGCAGAAATATCGCGGAGAATCCCCAGAAGCGATCGAACCTTTGCGTCGCCGACTCGATCCCAATCTACTCACCATTGGTTTCGCCCGTCGCTTCAGTCCCTACAAGCGTCCGGATTTAATTTTCTGCGATCCCGACCGCGCCAGAGACATTCTCGGCCACAGCGATCGCCCGGTGCAACTGATTTTTGCCGGCAAGGCGCATCCCCAAAATGAGGAAAGCAAGCGCATCATGCAGCGAATCATGCAGTGGAGTCACGACTTAGAACTGCAAGATCGGATTATCTTTATCGAAGATTACGATATGTTCGTCGCCAAAAAATTGGTGCGCGGCGTGGATGTGTGGCTCAATACCCCTCGCCGCCCCCTGGAAGCATCGGGCACCAGCGGTCAAAAGGTGGCGCTCAACGGTGGCCTCAATTGTAGCATCCTCGATGGCTGGTGGCGGGAAGCCTACCGCGAAGACGAGACTGGTAAAGGCATCAACGGGTGGGCGATCGGCGACGATCGCTCTGGGGAAAATCGGGAGGAACAAGATCGCCGGGATGCAGAATCTCTCTACCGTCTGATAGATGAACAAATTATTCCCCTCTACTACGATCGGGATGAAAACGGAGTTCCCCAAGGCTGGATCGAAATGATGAAAGCTTCTATAAAAACGGTAGCTCCGGTTTTCAACACGGATCGAATGTTGGCCGAGTATGTCAGGGAGATATATTTGCCAGAAGTGACGGCTGACCTCCAGGGGATCTGTGCCGTTTGAAGGTTCCCGAACTCTGTGTCGTGGAAATCTGCATTTGGTTCACGCTGTCTCAACTTATGTCGTCTCTATGACCCAATATCGCGGCCAAAAAAACGCTTTCGGAAAACCAGGCATCGAACCGCGCTGGACTCAGGGCAGCAAGGATGGTGTGGGCACAGCCTATTCGGCATCGAGTCGGGTGTGGTTTACCCTGTGGAATGGCGCGATTACAGAAATTTATTATCCCACCATTGATTGGCCGCAAATTCGCGATTGTCAGTATCTCGTGAGCGATGGAAAAAGCTTTTTCCATGAAGAAAAGCGAGATCTCGATTCGCGAGTGGAACGGTTGTGGCAAGAAGGATTGGGATATCGAATTATTAATTGCGCTCCCGAACAACGCTACACGATTATTAAAGAAATTATTGCCGATCCGCATATTCCTTGCGTGCTGCAGCATACGAAACTGGAAGGCGATCGCGATGTGCTGTCTCAACTGCGCCTTTATGCCCTCTGCGCCCCTCACTTGGAGGTGGGCGGTTGGGGCAATAACGCCCATGTTATCGAAGTTGCCGGACGAGAAATTTTAGCGGCGCAGAAAAATTCCTCCTGGGTGGCACTCGCCGCCTCGATTCCGTTTTCCCGCCTTTCCTGCGGGTATGTGGGTCACAGTGATGGCTGGACCGATCTGGCGGACAATTTTCAGATGGACTGGGAATTTGACTGCGCCCTGGATGGCAATGTGGCCCTTACCGGCGAACTAGACCGGGAGGGGTGCCGAGAATTTACCCTGGCTCTGGGCTTTGGCGACTGCCTGCACAAAGCGGTAACGTCTTTGTTTCAGGGGTTAGACGTGCCGTTTGCCAGCCACGCGCAACGGTATCGAGAGCAGTGGCAGCGGACCTGCTGTCGGATGGTGGCACTGGATGGCGAATCCACCGATGGGGGAAATTTGTATCACAGCAGCGTGAGTTTGCTGTTAGCCCATGAGGATAAATCCTATTCTGGAGCGTTAATTTCCTCCCTGTCGATTCCCTGGGGTCAGCGGAAAGGCGATCGCGATCGACGCGGCTATCACATGGTGTGGACGCGAGATATGGTTAATAGTGCTACGGGCTTGTTGGCAGCAGGCAATCGGGAAACGCCGTTGCGGGCGCTGGTGTATCTGGCAGCCAGTCAGCAGCCCGATGGCAGCTTTCCCCAGAGTTTCTGGCTCAACGGCAATCCCTGTCAGACGGGGATTCAACTGGATCAAGTGGCCCTGCCGATTTTGTTGGTGTGGCGGTTGTACCGGGACAATGCATTGCGGAATTTCGACCCCTATCCGATGGTGATGCGGGCAGCGAAATATCTGGTAATGTGCGGACCGATGACCGAGCAGGATCGCTGGGAACAAGCCAGTGGGTACTCGCCGGCTACCTTGGCTTGCAATATTGCGGCGTTAATTGGGGTGGCTTGCATGGCGCGCGATCGCGGCGATCGCAACACGGCACAATTCCTCGAAGAATACGCCGATTTTTTAGAATGTCATATCGAAGCCTGGACCGTCACCACTCAAGGCACTTTAGTCCCGGAAATTCCCCGCCACTACATTCGGATTCATCCGGGCGATATCGATAATCCCATCCCCAACGAAGACCCGAATCAAGGCATGGTGTTCGTCCCCCATCGCCCTCCCGGCACTCCGCAGGAATTTCCGGCCACCGAAATGGTCGATCCCAGTTTTCTGTTATTGGTGCGCTACGGGATTCGCAGTGCCCGCGACCCGTTAATTGAGGATTCTCTCCAAGTGGTGGATGAAGTGCTAAAAGCCGACACGCCGTGCGGTCCGTGCTGGCATCGCTACAACCACGACGCACACGGACAGCGCGACGATGGCAGCCCTTGGCAGGGGTGGGGAACCGGTCGCGCCTGGACTTTGCTCACCGGAGAGCGCGGTCATTACGAACTCGCTGCCGGTCGGGATCCGACGCCTTATATCACAGCAATGGAAAACTTCGCCTCCGAAACCGGATTGCTGCCAGAACAAATTTGGGATGCCCCGGATTTGCCCGCAGCTCACATGTATCGCGGGCGAGCCACGGGATCGGCGATGCCCTTGATGTGGTCGCACTCGGAGTATATTAAGTTGCTGCGATCGACCCATGACGGCAAAGTATTCGACGAAATCCCCCAGATTCGCGATCGCTACCTCGGCGATCGCTGTGGGTGTCGGTTGCTGGAAATCTGGAAACTCAACCGCCAAGTAAAAACCGTCAAACCCGGTTATACTCTGCGAATTCAAGCCGCCACCGGTTTTAAACTGCGTTGGTGTGCAGATAATTGGCAAACGCAGCAGGATTCGCCTTCATCCCCCACCCGTTTGGGAATTGAATATGTGGATATTCCGATTTCCCACACTCAAGAACATCCCATCTGCTTTACGTTCTTTTGGACCCAAACCCAACAATGGGACAACCGCAATTATCGCGTCGCTATTCAATAAGGAGGGCAAAACTTATCCCATTTTTCTTTCACAATAAATCTTCGCCTAGTAACAACCTAACTCGTTACCAGGCTCCGCCTGGTAACCCCCTCCCCGAGGCTCCGCCTCCCCCTTATCAAACAAGCAAAATAATTTGCATTAATTAGCCGATAAACCCCTTATTCTCAAGACACAGGAGAGCTTATGAAACTCGCAATTTTTGAAGTAGAAGACTGGGAATGCAATGCGTTTCAAGGGTTAAAAGAAAGCCAACAAGTGGAATTTGAAAGCGAAGCCCTCAGCCCCGAAAACGCTAGCCAGTATTCCGATGCTGAGGTAATTTCGGCATTTATTTACTCGGATATGAGCGCCGATACGCTGAAAAAATTCGACAATCTAAAAATGATTGCTACCCGCTCTACGGGGTTCGACCACATCGATACCGACTACTGCAAAAAAAATAACATCAAAGTGTGCAACGTACCCACCTATGGGGAAAACACCGTGGCCGAACATGCGTTTGCTTTGATGCTGGCGATCGCTCATAACCTGACCAAGGCAACCGATCGCACCCGCAAAGGCGATTTTTCCCAACAAGGTCTGCAAGGCTTCGACCTGCGCGGCAAAACTTTGGGCGTGATTGGCACCGGCAATATCGGTCAGTGTGCCATTGAAATTGCCCAAGGATTTCGCATGGAAGTCGTCGCCTTTGACGTGAAACCCAAAGAAGAATTAACCTCGAAATTGGGATTTCGCTACGCTTCAATGGATGAGGTATTATCCAGCGCCGATATCATTACCGTCCACGTTCCGGGAAACAAGAAAACCTACCACTTGATTTCCGAAGATGAATTTGACAAAATGAAAGAAGGAGTGATTTTAATTAACACCTCTCGCGGCAGTGTGGTGGATGTAGATGCCTTGGTGAAAGCCCTCTCCGAAGGAAAAGTTGCCGCCGCTGGATTGGACGTGCTACCGGAAGAACCGGTGATGCGCGAAGAAGCAGAATTGCTGCGCTCCGTTTATCGTCGCGAGCATAATTTAGAAGAACTTTTGGCCGATCACGTATTGCTGCGCTTGCGAAATGTTTTGATTACCCCGCACAGTGCTTTTAATACTCGCGAAGCGGTGCAGCGGATTTTGGATACCACAAGGGAAAATATCGAGAGTTTTGTGGAAGGTAAACCGGAAAATGTGGTAGTGGGTGCGTCGTAATACCCCATCCGGTTGATATTTGCCTGAAAGCCCAGGCGACTATAAATCGCCGCTGGGCTTGTTTTCCTCCGCCTACGCCGACTCATTCTTCGCAAGCGCGATCGCCTTTGGAGGGAACTCCATTTTGCAGCGCCGCGAGCGGTCATTTGCAGAAAATTTCTGTCTCTTTATAGATGCCAGTCTCTCTCAAAATAGGGGATGATTAAAGAAAACACACTCTAACTCCCTATAACTTCTATTTTGAGGCGATCGAAAATGAATATATGGCAAAAATCTATAGCAACAATTCCCTTTCTCTTGCTGACGTTCACAGGGTTTGCGACGCCAACAATTGCCCGAGCAAATTCGGCGCAAAATCCCCAACTGGCGCAAGCAACGAATAGCTGTCGCGAAGTTTCCGCCAAAGGAAGCGGGTTGTACGTCCGCAGCGAACCGACGGTGTACAGTACGGCGATCGCCGCCCTGGAAGATGGACGCACCGTCAACGCCACCGGGAACATGGTTAACGGTTGGATAAGAATTTCAGCCCCCGTTTCCGGGTACCTGTATGGCGATTTTATTTCATCTTGTCAGGGTTCGCCGCCCCTTGCGAATTGCCGCGAAGCAATCGAAAGAGGAGGACTGGAGGTGCGCGATCGCCCTTCCCTGAATGGGAACATTATCGGCACAATTTCCTCCGGGCGCAATGTCACCATTCGCAATCGCGGTGCTAATGGTTGGGTTCCGATTGCCGAGCCTTTCCCAGGCTACGTGAGAAGTCGTTCCCTCGCCTCTTGTGTGAATTCTGAATTTTAGATTGATGTAAACCCTATAAAATATGTCTTATGACTGACTCGCCGAATCCCACAGTCATTCTGGGTGGAGGATTTACCGGCTTATTTACCGCCATCCATCTGGTTCGCCAAAACTACGAGAAGCCGATCGTCCTCATCGATCGCAACTCGCGCTTTACGTTTCAGCCGTTGCTCTACGAGTTTCTCACCGAAGAGATGACCGCTGAGCAAGTGTGTCCCCATTATGAGAAATTACTCTCGGGCAAGGAGATAAAGTTCGTTCGCGATACCGTCGAAGCGATCGATCTACCGGAAAAAAACCTTTGCTTAGCCTCTGGCTTAACCTACACTTACGACCATTTAGTATTAGCCCTGGGGAGCATCGTCAATTATTTTGGCGTAGAAGGCGCGCGGGAGAATGCACTGACGTTTCGCAATCAAGCGGATGCACTCGCCCTGCGAGAACACCTGCGAGATTGCCTGCAACGCGCCTCAATGACCGAGGATGCAGAAAAACGACGCGCTTTGCTCACCGTGGCACTGGGGTGGTCCGTCGGGTGTGGAATTAGCCGGAACCCTGGCGGATCTGCTGCCCCACTGGTATGCGACACTCGGCGGCGATCCGCAAGAAATTCGCATCGTACTGCTGGAACAGACGGACGAAATTCTCGCGGACGATATTAACGCTCCCATGTGCGATCGCATTATCGAGTCGTTAAAACAGCGCCAGGTATCGGTTGAGCCGTGGCTCGAGTGTCTGGTGACGAAGGTGGAACCCGATCGCATCCGCTACAAACATAATGACGCAGAATCTATCCTGGAAACGGAAACCCTGCTGTGGGTGGCGGGAGTTCGCTGTCATCCGTTGATTGAAGCGTTATCCGTGGAGGACGCGAACCGCGATCGCCTGGGGCGGGTAAAGGTAACGCCCACCCTGCAACTGCCCGGGTTTCCAGAAGTGTTTGCCGGCGGAGACTGTGCCGCCGAAGCGGACAATTTGCTGCCTCCGTTAGCGGAAGTCGCCTATCAGGAAGGTGGAGCGATCGCAGATAACCTGAAGGCGATATCCCAGGGGAAATCACCCACTCCCAGTGAAGTCAACCTGCGCGGTTCCCTGCTCAAACTGGGATTGCAAGACAGTGCGGCTCACCTGTTTAACCGATTCAAGGTCACGGGCCACCTAGGACACCTGATCCGTCAGGGCACTTATCTGGAGTTACTGCCCACCCCCGGACATAATTTTCAAGTGACCACCGAGTGGCTGATAGACGAAATCTTCCAGCGCTACAGCACTCCGTTAGCTGTCGGCGAAAGCGGTGCGCCAACCTAGGAAGGGCGATACATTTTCTCCCCCGGGTTTTCCGCGATCGCCTTGTTTCGGGGACGCCGATTCCCGAGTATGCGCGATCGCCACAGTTTCCCACGAACCTTCGGCTCGATATGTTGCAACAAAAATCAGGATTTACCCTATGAAATGGATAAAAATCACGGCGATCGGCTTGGTCCTCGCCGCTATAAAACTTATGACCACCTTTCCCCAATCGGCATTTTCTCAACCCGAACATCCAGCCCCACCCACTCGCTTTTCTCAAAGCAATACTAACGCGAATTCAGAAAACCTGCCCCCCTTAATCGACCGACAAGTTTTCTTTGGCGACCCGCAAATTACCGGTGCACAAATCTCCCCCAATGGCAAGTTTATCGCCTTTAAAAAACCGTTTGATGACGTTCTCAATGTCTGGATAAAACGAATTGACGAACCCTTTTCTGCCGCCCGTCCGGTAACGGCGGAAAAAGATAGCCCGGTTCCCACTTATTTCTGGACGCCAAATGGAGAATACATTCTCTACTTGCAAGATAAAGGCGGCAACGAAAATTACCACATTTATGCCGTAGATCCCGAGCGGGTATTGGCATCGGAATCTTCAGCCCCGCAAGCTAGGGATTTAACTCCCATCGAAGGGGTAAAAGCGCGCATGATTTCTTTAGCAGAAGAAGACCCTAATGCGATTGTGGTGGGATTGAACGATCGCGATCCAGCCTTGCATGACGTTTATCGCATCAATCCGAACACCGGAGAACGAAAACTGCTGGTGAAAAACGATGCCAATATTGCCGCCTGGGTAGCCGATCGCGAGGGAAACCTGCGCTTGGCGGTGCGAACCACCTCCGATGGCGGTAGGGAAATTTTGCGCGTCGAGGGAGAGAATTGGACTTCGGTTTATCGCTGTAGCTTTCAAGAAAGCTGCAATCCGCAAATGTTTCACAAAGATGGCAAGCGGGTTTATATGACAACTAATAAAGGAGAAAATGCCGATTTAACGCGCTTGGTTTTATTCAACCCGGATACCCAAGAAACCGAGTTAGTGGCGGTAGACCCCCAGCGGGAAGTGGATTTAGGGTCGGTGGTTTTTTCCGATAGCAGCGATGAATTGCTCGCTACGGTTTATTACAGCGATCGCCAGCGCATCTATCCGAAAAACGAACAATTTGCTCGGGAATTACAGGCGTTAAAAAGCGCTTTGCCCGACGGGATTTTTTCTTTCTTTTTTCCCGCCAATACCGATCGCCTGATGCTGGTCAGCGTGGAACGAGATATTGACCCGGGAACCACCTATTTATACAATCGAGACACGGGAGACCTGGAACTGCTCTATGAATCTCGTCCGGATTTGCCCAGCGATCGTCTCTCTCCCATGTACGAGATTCGCTATCCCGCTCGCGATGGGGTAGAAATTCCGGCCTATTTAACTATCCCAAACGGCGTGGAAGCGCGCAATCTACCCGTGGTGATTTTTCCCCACGGCGGACCTTGGGTACGCGATCGCTGGGGATACAATGCCTACGCGCAATTCTTGGCCAACCGAGGCTATGCCGTCTTACAACCGAATTATCGGGGGTCTTCCGGTTACGGTCAAGCCTTCCTGAATGCGGGCAATGAAGAATGGGGAACCGGGGTCATGCAACACGATCTCACCGATGGCGTGCGATTCTTAATCGAAGAAGGTATCGCCAATCGCGATCGGGTCGGTATCTTTGGTGCCTCCTACGGCGGATATGCCACCTTAGCCGGTCTTGCCTTTACGCCGGATTTATACGCCGCCGGTATTTCCTATGTCGGTCCGTCTAATTTAATTACCTTAATTAATTCCATTCCCCCCTATTGGAAACCCATCGAACAAGAGTATTTCCGGCGGGTGGGAAACCCCGAAGATCCGCAAGAACGCCAGCGGTTGCAGCGGCAATCTCCCCTATTTTCTGCCGAGGAAATTGAAGCACCATTAATGGTGATTCAAGGAGCTAACGATCCGCGCGTTAAGAAAGCAGAATCCGACCAAATTGTAGTGGCGTTACGCGAGTTAGATCGGGATGTAAAATATCTGGTAGCACCCAATGAAGGGCATGGGTTTCGCCGCGAAAACAATCGCCTTGCCGTGGCAGCAGCAGTGGAGCGCTTTTTAGGACGCTATCTCGAAGGACGAGTGCAAGAGGACATCGAACCTCAGATCCAAGAGCGATTGCAATCTTTAACCGTTGATATCGATGAAGTAACCGCTCCCCAATTTTCTCTGGAAACCCAAGACAATCGATAACATGCTGTTTCCTCTATCCTGTGTTTTTCCCCACAGGATAGAGGAAAATTATTCCGCCACCGGCAGGCTCTCCCTACCGGGATTTTTTCTCTCTATTCCCCGAGTCTACCCTATGGAATCTTCTTCGCCTATCGCTTCAATTTTTTTCAGCTTTTAATCTTTCCTCATGGACCCGTTCCAGCGCCGCTTTTAAATCCGCCTTCAGATATTTCGAGCATTCTTTCGGCGGCTTTTTGCAGTAATCATCCACCACAAGTGGCTCGCCGATCGCCACTTCTACCGCGCTGCGCCAGTGAGGAATCGGCGGATGGTAAGACAGACTCATTGGCACAATTTTTACCCCCAATCCGGGATTGTTAGACTCCGCTTGTAGCGCTAAACGAGCAAAACCCGGTTCGATGGGTTGCACTTCCTGAGTGTGAAAAATTCTCCCTTCAGGGAAAATCACCAGCATTTCTTTGTTTTCCAGCAACTCAATTCCATGACGAAGACTGGAAATGCCCGGATGTTTCGGATTCACTGGAAATCCGCCCAAGCGGCGAATAAACCATCCTTGCAACCCCTGCATTTCATCGGCGGATACCATAAATCGCAAATCTCGCCCGGTGATATCTCTTCCCGCCGCATATCCGATGAGCAGCGCATCCCACCGCGAGCGATGGGTTGGCGCTAAAATTACCGGTCCGCCTTCGGGTACATTTTCCCGTCCTTTTACTTCAATGCGATCGAAGTAAAACGGTAAAACCAGATAGCGAAACAAGGGATAAACCAAGCGAGCGATCCAAGGAGCGATCCGAGAGGTGCTAGACTCTTTCTCGGCTAGGTTTTTATGGGTTTGGGAATTATCTCTAGAGTTACTCTGTACCATCGGCATGAAAACTTTGTGATTTTATAAAGACTTTGTTTGCCTTCATTGTAACAGGTTTAGGTTTACATTTTCTCTACCCACCGAGGTAAAAACTCGTAATTTTCGGCCAATTGCAGCCCAACCCATGTTATCCGGTTCGTATGAGTTGCGGTTTAACTTTCGGCGGATTCTGCCTCAGCGTTTTCCGGGGAGTTATTGTCATGGGTCTCGTAGCGGGAATTGTCTTTGCCATTTTTCGTCCAACTATTGAGAATATCTTTGACCAATAGTTCTTTAAACCAAACTTGCAGCACCACCACCAGAGGTAGAGCCAGAAACAATCCTAACAGACCAAAGAAAATGCCAAAGGTAATCAGGGATAATAAAGTAATTGCCGGCAGGAGGGAAACTTGTCGCTTCATCACCAGGGGGGTGAGGACGGTACTTTCCACTTGCTGAATGACGAAATACAGAATAATCACCGCAATCGCTTTCCAAGGGGCATCGAGTAACGCCAATGCGGCGGGAGGAATTACGCTCAAGGTCGGGCCGAGATTGGGAATATAAGTTAACAAACCGGCAATCAACCCATTGACCAATGCCAATCGCACCCCCAAAATCCACAATCCCACACCGCTAAATAGTCCGATAACGGTCATATTGAAGAGCATTCCGAGCGCCCAACCGACGAGATTGGTTTCGCATTTGCAGAGAATCTCATCCACGCGGCGGCGATAAAATGCCGGAAAGGCCATGATGAAAATATGCCGATATCGGTCGGGATTGGCTAATAACATAATCGTCACTGCAATCACGACTAATAAGTTCAGCATGAAGTCTACCGAGTTGGAAAAAATGGTAAAAAATCCGCCAAACCAATCGGAGGTAGAACCGGGAATGCGATCGACAACATTGGCCAAACTACTGATATCGGCCAGCAATCGACCGGGAATCAGGTTTTGCAGCCAAACGTACCACTGGCGCAACCGTTCGAGTCCTTCGGGAACTAGGTCGATCAGTTGTTGCAATTGTTGAATGACCGTGGGAACGACAATGGCAAAAAATCCGCCGATAAAGGCGAGAATAATTCCTACGGAAAAGGCAACGGCAATACTGCGATTGAGACCGGATCTTTCAAAGCGCACGACCATGCGGTTAATTACGGTGGAAAAAACCACAGCGGTAAAAGCAAGGAGAATGACTAGCCTAATTTTCCAGAGAATGAACAGCGACACTACAAACAGAATAACGCCGATGAGTTGCCCGACAGTCACAATTTTGCCTCCCTGTTTTTCCTCTATGATTGGGTCAGTTGTTCGTAGGCTTCTCGATAAGCAGAGGCCATTCGATCTGGGGTGAATTCTAATGCTTGGGTGAAGGCGCGATTCTGGCATTCTTGGCGTCGATCGCTATCTTCAATTAAACTATCGATCGCCCTCGCCAGCGCCTCGCGACGTCCGGGTTCGCAAATACCGCCGCATCCCCCCACATTTCCCGCAAACGGGGAATATCTCCCAAAACGAGCGCACATCCGCTCAGGGCCGCTTCTAGCACCGATAACCCAAAGGGTTCATAACGCGCCGGAAAGGCGTAAATCGCCGCCCGGGCGTACCAGTGGCTTAATTCCTCCGGCGACAACCGCCCCAGAGAAATCGGGGGTGAGATTGGGGGTGGCTCAATTCGGTTTTTCTATCTTTGGAGGGATGTTTTTTTTCACCGGCTACGTAGCCGAGTTTTTTAACGGTCTCCTCCCCGTGGTGGAAGGGTGAGAACCCATGCCTACCAAGGTTCCGCCAATCTCGCGCGAGGCGATCGCCTTTTCTTGGGGTACGGGTAGTGGCGGCTGCCCACATCATGCCGGTAGGGTTTGCAAAAAATTCCCTTACAGTCATCCTCCCTAAGGCAGAGTGTTTGTTGCTACTTTTCCGGCTGCCACAAATCGCAAGGAGCCGCAGAAACCACGGGGGTGCTTACACATTCTTCACCCGAGTATATAAAGCGCTCCAGCCAGCGAGAATGCCTTCGCGGAAATCTACCCTTGTGACCTCCAGTTTCCCGATCGCGCTCTACTCCAATGAATATAATATCCGTATTTTGCACATAAAATCTCGGTTCCTCGATTTTTGTATATATTTTGTACGTAACTGCCGAGTCAAAGCGGGGGATTGAAATCGCGCCCATGCAAGAAGCGTTAGGATCCCTAGGCTCGGCGGGCTATAGTCCGCCTGACAAGCAAGGACTAATGCATGACAACTCCTCCTTCAGAGTTGTTATACCATTTTTCCAGCCGGATGTTAGAGTGGGCGATCCCGGGTACTTTGTCGTCGGCAGCATCTCTCATATTAGTTGGGAAACACAGGATTATGATACATAATCTGCCCACTCGATCGCAATTGAATGCGATCGCGCGGGTTTAAGCCTTGCTCATCCCAACTCACCGGACCAGGGAAGCAACCCGATACCGATTTGGTGCATTCCCTGCCCGACGATCGGTCACAATGCCTTCACCTTCAGCGTGCTTATTTTACCGCTCTACAGCAGAGGGATAAACGTCATCAGCCACCAAAATCGGTCGATCTTGATATTCCGCTTCTAACTGACTTTGCACGTCTAAATCCCAGGTTAACTCGTATTCTCGTTCCAGTTCGGCGATTACGAACGGACGCAGTACACCAGTGGCAACGACTTTTTCTCCATCCACAATGTCCCGAGTAGGTGCGGGAACCACCACCAGCAAATCGCTTGCGCCAATAATTTCCTCTTCGTCTAACGTAAAGGTATTCGGTCCGACGATATCTTCCACTTCACCCGGAACTGCCAAAATTTGACCGTAATATTGCGTCGGGTTTTCGGTGATTTCTCCCGGTTCCGGGGAAATGGCAATAGACTGGGCAATAATCGCCGGTTTGCCTTCATACTCGGCATACAAATCCGGATCTAAATCCAGATCGTAAGCGCGTTCGATATCCACCATCACAAACTCGGCAACCGTCCCCGTAATCTGCACTTCGGTATCGTCCTCTGCGGGAAGTACGGTGGGTTCTCCGGAAGCGTTCACCACTAAGACGCTTTCACCGGCAAACCACTCCTCATCCGCCACGGTGAAGCTCACATCACTGACTTTTTGCACCGGTTCGCCTCTGACGGTGACGACGCTACCTAGGAGGGCATCGGTGTCCTCCGCAACGGTTTCCGTGCCGATATTTCCCTCTTCCCCTGGAACTGAGGCGTTGGGCACTTCGTTTCTACAAGCAGACAGCAGCATCGCCATTACCGCCACTGCGATCGCACCCATGCGGATTTTTCCACTTTTGTTATCAGATCTTGTTTTTTGAAGCATAAACTGCTTTCCTCCAATCATTAAATTGAGCTTTTTTTGCGATCGCAACTGTGCTGCGATCGCGCTTTTGGTTCGGCGGGATGCAGACCCGATTTCGCGATTTATCGCGTTTCCTCAAATGTTGTCGCTGTGGACTTGCTTTGCCCTTTCGCGCAACCTCAGAATTGCCGCTCGTGAATCCCGGAAAAAAAAATAGGCACGCTGACCCTTTCCTTTTTCCAAAATCCTGTCCGTACCATAACCCCAAGATCTACCCCCAAACATCTGTCTAAAGAAGGAAATTACACTGCTGACAATTCCTTTTTTTCGCCCCATCAAACGCCGATTTTCCTCAGAACCAATTCCCCTCGGCTGCATCACCCCTCCCTACCCCATCCGTGGAACCCGCATCACATCCAGTGCCGGCTTGACCAAACCGCGAGCGATCGCCTGCAGGTTCTCACGCCCCTTCGGGAGGCTCCTTCTCAAACGCCCAGGTGTGCGGGGCGAGGCTTGCCCGCAATTCCTCCCCTAGATAGATTTCAGGCCACCCCTGGGAGAAATACGCTAGATGTAGCACAACTACAGCAATTTTCCGTCGAGGTACAGAGGCAACCGTGGTCAAACCGAAATTTTACACAAAGCTAATTTATCTAGCAATCGTCGCCGCGATCGCCCTTTGCCTGGGGGGACTGCCTTATTTTGCCACAGTGGGACTAACTCAAACCACGGGAGTGCCGCTACTCTCCCCCGATCGCCCCACCTCCATCCCAGAGGCAGCTACGGAGGCACCTCGGCCCAATGGACTCGGACCGACAGATCCCCAGGAAGTGGAAGCTTTCCTGGATGGATTTATCTACCAAGAAATGAAAAACAATCATATTCCCGGCGCTGCGATCGCGATCGTCAAAGACGGCAAACTCTTCCTCACCAAAGGCTACGGCTATGCAAATGTAGAAAAACAAATCCCCGTAGACCCCGATCGCACCCTGTTTCGTGTCGCTTCCCTCTCCAAACTCTTTACCGATACCGCCGCGATGCAGCTTTACGAACGCGGATCCCTGGATCTCGACGCCGATATCAACTCCTATCTGCAAGACTGGCAAATCGAAACCCCCTACCCGCAACCCATCAGCGCGGCTAACTTAATGACCCAAACCAGCGGCATCACCCGACGGCAAATCGGCATCGCCGCCTCCACTCCCGCTAACATGGAACCCCTGGACTCTTTCCTGCGCCGCAAGCTGCCTCCCATTGCTTACCCCCCAGGAGAAATTTACTACTATTCCAATGTGGCTATCACCTTGTTAGGCTATCTCGTCGAACAAATTGCCAACACTCCTTTCATTCAATACCTCGACCGAAATATCCTGCAACCGTTGGATATGCAGCGCAGCAGCTTTCAGCAGCCTTTGCCCCCCGAACTCGCTTCCGATCTGGCAGTGGGCTATCAGTATCGCGGCGGTGAGTATCGTCCCGTTCCTTTTCTCTATCTTAATATTTTTCCGGCAGCAGCCTTGTCTACCACTGCCACGGATATAGCGCATTTTATGCTAGCTAATTTGCAACGGGGTCGCTATCAAAATCGCCCTATCTTACAACCGGAAACGGTGCAATTGATGCAGGAGCGACACTTTACCCACCATCCAAAACTCCCCGGCACTGCCTACGGTTTTCACGAACGATTGGTTAACAATATGCGAACCATCGGTCATGCCGGCAACTTGCGCGGCTATTCCAGTTCGATTACCCTCCTTCCCGATCGCAACTTGGGCATTTTTATTACCGTCAATAGCTTTACCGGTTTGCACGAACCCCTGCTCAAAGCTTTTTTCGATCGCTATTATCCGCTGCAAAATTCCTCACCCGCGCCCCAACCTCCAGCAGAATTGAATTTCGAGCCGGCACGGTTTGCTGGCACCTATCGCGATCTGGAATATCCCCGGGAAACTTTCGCCAAGGTTGCCGCACCGTTTTCTCATCTCCACATTAAAGCCACCGACAACCAAACGTTAAGGATTAAAACGGCAAATCTGTTTAGCAGTGGCTCGCCGATTCGCCGCGAAGTGCTTCCGGTGGATTCTCTGTTATTTCAAGGACTCTCCGATCGCGATTATACCGCCTTTGCTGACAATGAAAACGGTGAGATTGCTTACGCTTTTAATCCCATCGGCCCTAAACTCGGCGCTTTTCAAAAAGTACCCTGGTATGAAACGGTTCTATTTCAGTTAGCTTTGGCTGGCGTTTCTGGCCTGATTTTTCTCACCGGATGCTGGGTTTGGTTGGGAGATATTATCAAAACCCGCTGGGGACAAACTCCCCCGTATCGCAAAGATAAAATGGGGCGAATCGCTTGGCTGGTAGCGGGTTTGGTGTGTCTGCTCGATGTGGCGTTTTTAATTGGTTTTCCCGTCACGATTTGGTGGATTGGCCTTTGGAAGCTGGTGTATGGCGTGCCTGCAGTGGCGATCGCTTGGCTTTGCTTGCCCCCGATTTCTACTGGCTTAACCGTTGCTTTGCCTGTGTTTGCTGTCTGGGGAATGCGCCAGCAATCTTGGTCGGTTTGGGAGCGATCGCATTACAGTGTCATTACCCTCGCCGCCTTTGGCTTTACTTACTTGTTAGTTTACTGGAATTTCTTGGGGTTCAATTTTTAAAATCAAATCGGTCGGCAAATTAAAATTAGCACTTCTGCAAAATCACTCGTTTTTTATACTCGTTACCGCCTGGGGAGAATGCCCCACCCGAGGCGTATTTTCCCCCAATCCACCTTCATGCAAAGGTTAAAACCCTTGCTTATATTCTTATTAATTGCTTTTAAATTAATGATTACTTATGTCTAAACAAACTTCACCCAGTCACATTGTTATCCGCATATTTATCGCGATTTTTGCTTTATTTGTGTTTTTCGCGATCGGGGGCTTAATTAATGCGGGGTTAAAATTCTCTACGGATGAATACCCCGAGGAAATCCCCGAAACGGATTCAGACTTGGGAGAGGAACCAGAGTATTAGGGTAGGCATTGCCTACCCTACATTTCTCGGTTATAAAAAACGAAAAAACTAGGGAATCACCGTCACCGTGGTGCCGATATCTACTTGTTCGAATAGGGCGATAATATCTTCATTTCGCATTCGGGCGCAACCAAATGATGCCGCCTGTCCGATGGAATTGACGAAGGGAGTGCCGTGAAATCCGATCGCATTATTTCCATCGGTCCAAAAGGCAATCCACCTCGGCCCTAATGGGTTTTCTGGCGTTCCCGCCGGAATGATTTCTCCGGTAAACGGACTCTCCCAATCGGGATGCGTGACCTTCTGAAACACTCGAAAGGTGCCTGTGGGGGTTTCCCAACCGGGTTTGCCCACCGCAACCGGATAGGAAGCTTGCAAGCGCCGATCGCGATACACATACACCCGGCGATCGCTCAGCGATAAAACGAGGTGAGATGTGGCCGCAATGGGCGATCGATACACCGTCGCCGATGGCATCGCGGCGTTGTTTGCCAAAGGGCGGGTTTCTCTCCCCAGGGAATCCGCCAGCGCCGGCGCTGCAGTATTCCCCAGTGCGACAATTAAAGCAGCCAGTAGTGAAATCCGATGAAGTAACATAGCAATTCCGGTTTTCGTTCGGTAATTGCACTGTACGAGTTTTCCGGTTGGCGATGGCGAGGCAGATGTTCCACTATTTTCAGTGGTTCGCTCTTTTTCCCTTGCCCCGGGGAAAATTCGGCGATCGCAGGTAGACGCTTGTGTAACTGGCGTTCCGGAATTGTCCCCCTTGCCTTTGCATATCCCACTCAACCGCTATAATGGTGCGAAACGCCGACACTGCTTCCCTTCGCAGCTTGGAGGGCGATCGCTTCCTTCTCGGGAATCTCTGCAATGACACCTGGAAAACTGGCTGATTCTCAGCTTCAGCCATTGAATGTCTATTTACCATAGTTTGCAAAGCCACTCACAAGGAATCTGTACCGTGAAAGTTCAACCCAAACCCAAAACTCAACCCCAACCTCAGTCTCAGCCAACCGAATTCGACAGCGCAACCCGCGACCTCGCGCGAGCTTTTACCGTCTACTTTGCCTGGAAGTCCGTAGGTTTGCTCGATGAAAAGCCCTAAAACAATTCTCCGGGGTGCATATCTGTCTTTTAATATTCTTTTTTAACCAGATGCGATTGTTTCAATAACCGTTTTATCCCCATTTTATCGAAATTTTTCCGATGCAATAATTGTTAAAAATAGCAGTTTCATCTCCCTACTTTTTATCTGCATCGTTCATTTTTTATTAAATTAACTTACAGTAAAAATCTCTAAAATTATCCAAAAAATCAAATAATTTGAGCTAAGAAACAACCTTATTACTTGCTACTAAAATCGCATTTTTACCTCGAATTCCTATGAATAAATTTATAAATAATTGAGAGGCAATATTGAGAGGCAATCGAGAATAACTCGTTTAACTCGTTCCCAGGCTCCTGCCTGGGAACGTCCCTTCCGAGGCTCCG
>NZ_JAYFEQ010000663.1:0-1084 GCF_055795085.1 Phormidium sp. CCY1219
TAGGCTGGTCAGGTGGTTAGAAGTACAAGCCCCTGGCTTTAGACATGGGGTTGGTTTCTACGGAGTCCCTGACGGATGGCGAGAGATTGGTTTGAATTGTCAGGATTTGCAGATGTCAAGGCTAGGGGAACGCGATCGCCCTCACCCCAGGAATGGATGCCCCAGGAACTCCTGTGCGTATTTTCCGGGTTGCGATCGCCGCTGTGCTTTCCGCTTTGTCGCTCTTGCGCTGCGATCGATGGAACTTCCTTTCCCTCCGATTCGCCTCACGGATGGCTTTACGGTAAAACCCGCACTATCTGGATTTCTCCGATTTCCACAAAAACCCACATTTTCCTTCGCTCCACACGAATAGCTTGATGTTTAGGTTAGATCTGGATGCGCCTTGGGGCAAGATGGAGAACCCAACATTTGGTTTCTCTTTTCCCCTTTTTCCGACCCAAGGGGTGGGGAGAATCACCCCTGCGCCCCCCATAGAAAAATACCCTAGGGGGTAGAGAACCCTAGGGGGCTGGGGGGGTACAGTAATTTTTGATTTCATTGACTAATGCATTGGCATCCTCGGCGGTTGCTTCTACTTCGTCGATCGCCTTGTCTACCTTGATTCTTGCCGCTTTCATTTTTTGCAGCCCTTCGGGATTGGGCTGCAAGTCACTGATTTCGTTGAGCAACCCACTGGTGTCTCGAAAGGCTTGGCTAAAGCGATCGTAGATGTTGATAAAGCGGCTTTGAAACCCGATGAGGGTTTCGTCGGTGAGTTTAACCGCCTGTAGTTCTTCACTGACCGTATCGAGGGCGTCAGCTTTTGCCTCCCCCGCCTCGGGATCTACATCGAAGGAGTTGACCAGTTGGCTGCCTTTGTTGATTGCGCTACTCAGTCGGCGGCATTGGGTGGTGGTACTCGGGGCGCAACTGGCCAATAGCAGGGCCACTAAGGCGCTGAGGGGCACAATTGGATAAAATTGACGAAATCTGTACATTAACCTACGGCGATCGCGAGAATCGCATGTCATCGAAAATTAGGGGTTGGTAAGGGGGGCGAATGGAAACCCCTGTCATTTATGTATGGGGAGGAATTCGCCCC
>NZ_JAYFEQ010000664.1:0-582 GCF_055795085.1 Phormidium sp. CCY1219
GCGATCGCATTGATGCGAGGCGATCGCATTGATTAGAATTAAAAAAAAGATTACTAACCTGTTATGAAAACTTTAATTTTAGCCATCCTTTTAATTTTTGGTTTGGCCATGCCGACCAGTTCGCAATCAAGCATGGTGCGCCCAATGGAATCGGCAGCGACTATTACCAGCGAGGAAAACAGCGGCGGGGAAATTAGGATGAGACGGCATAGGGTAAATTTAACTGTTTCTTCGCTTGATGATGTGAAGATTCGCGAGGGTGACCGGGTAAATGCGGGCGACCTTTTGAGCGATCGCACTGAGCAGAGACTTGCGCTCGAAGCTCAGAAAGAGGCGCTAAATATGGCAATCGAACAGGCACGGCAACCACTGCCGCCATTGGCACCGCTACCGGAACCGGATTTTTCCCGCGAAAAAATTGCGATCGCGCAAGCTCGCGCTGATATTGAAGCCTTGGATCGCATGAGGCTTCCGGCGGTGAGATTTAAGCCGGTGGCTTTGCAGGAAGTAGCGGATTTTTCCGCAATTCAAGCGGCGGCTGATTTGCGGGAAAAAAAGATTCAAGCTGCGATCGATTTGCAG
>NZ_JAYFEQ010000665.1:0-284 GCF_055795085.1 Phormidium sp. CCY1219
AAATTAAAGGGGTTTTCGTCGCTATCGTTGGTGGTGAAGGAGAGTTCCCCAGAAGGAGTTCCCGCCCCTGTGGCGTCGAGTTGCAATTCTAGCGTTGCTTCGCTGTTGGGGGCGATCGCACTGGGCACATTTCCCACCACACTAAACCCTGTAGGCAATTGCAAATCGCTCACACTCAGTTCGGCGGTTCCGGTGTTTTTCAGGGTGAAGGTTTTGCTAACGGGTGTCCCTTCGCTGGTGGTTCCGATATCTATTGCGGTTGTGCTGTCATCGGGAATATCGGT
>NZ_JAYFEQ010000666.1:0-848 GCF_055795085.1 Phormidium sp. CCY1219
CCCGCTCTGAAGTAGCGGGGCTTCGTGCCTCGTTAATTTAGGTAGCTGACCCGCCTAAGTGCCTCACGCACTCCGTTGCATTTAAGAGTCAAAGTTCTCACCTTGGGATGCTTCACCAGTCCCATGCTCTGAAACCAAATAGTTAAAAGTTTACGAGGGGTAAAGCGGTGCTATTTGGATGTGCCGAAATGCAACATTGGCAAGGTGAACATTACCCTAGTAATAGGAGTTTTTAATGAATAAAAATTCAGTTTTTGTACTGGACACTAACAAAAAACCCTGCAATCCAGTACATCCTGCTGTTGCCAGAAAGTTATTAACTGAAGGTAAAGCAGCAGTATTTCGCAGGGTTCCGTTCACAATTATTTTGAAAGAGGAATCGAAAGATGAAATAAAAGAATTAAGGATTAAGATTGACCCTGGTGCAAAGACAACAGGTTTAGCAATAGTCTCTGATACCAATATCGTTTGGTGCGCTGAGTTAGAACATCGCGGTTTTCAAATTCGGGAGAAACTTAACGACCGTCGGACATTAAGAAGGTCAAGACGTAATCGTAAAACTCGGTATCGGAAACCTCGATTTCTTAACCGCAAGCGACCCGATGGATGGTTGCCTCCATCGTTGATGTCCAGGATATCTAACATCGAATCTTGGGTTAAAAAGTTATGTCGATTAGCCCCTATTACTGCTATTAGTCAGGAGCTAGTTAGATTCGATACTCAGAAAATGATTAACCCAGAAATCAATGGAACTGAGTATCAACGAGGCGAGTTATTTGGTTACGAGGTTCGCGAGTATTTGTTAGAGAAATTTAACAGGACTTGCGTTTATTGCGGAACCAAAGAAG
>NZ_JAYFEQ010000668.1:0-338 GCF_055795085.1 Phormidium sp. CCY1219
CCAACAACTACTGATGACCGATGTTACTTGGCAAATGTACGAACAAATTTTAGAGGAATTTGGCGAAAACCGAGGTGTGCGGATTAATTACAGTCAGGGAATGCTAGAAATCATGGTACCTTTACCCGAGCATGAAGATGATAAAGTAATGATTGCTGATTTTGTAAAAGCCATTTTGGAAGAATGCGATATGGAATTTCGCAGTCTCGGTTCGACTACATTTAAAAGCGAAAGCATGAACCAGGGACTCGAAGCGGATGACTGTTTTTATATCGAAAACGAAGCAGCAGTGCGGGGAAAAAAGCGCATCGATTTAACCGTAGACCCGCCACCGGATT
>NZ_JAYFEQ010000669.1:0-233 GCF_055795085.1 Phormidium sp. CCY1219
CCAAATACTATGCGACCAATACCGTGTTCGAGGCAATGATTGATAACTAATCTTGCTGTTTTATTAACGGCATCCCGCATTTGTCTGTTTCGTTTTTCAGTTATGGAAGCTAATTTCTTTGACCAGAATCCTTGAGGTTTACCTTCTTTATAGGTGGTTAAACTAAGCAATTCCGTCACCAGAACTACTCGTCTTCAGAACCGGACTTGAGATTTTCACCTCATCCGGCTCCT
>NZ_JAYFEQ010000670.1:0-7056 GCF_055795085.1 Phormidium sp. CCY1219
ACTGAACCCGTGGCGGCAACCAGGACTTAAATGCAATGCAAATATTGCTTAAGTGCCCTGCCCCGATGATTGAATTTAGTTTCATCATTATATCATGTTTTAACCTCATCTGAAATTGTGACCGGGCCGCCACCTGGGGGCGGGAGGGGAGATTCAAACGCGGCTGATTTTTGGGGGCGGGAAATTTTCAGGAGCGATCGCGAATTTGGAGGCGACAACACGATAAAATAAGCGTTACCAGAATAGAGTAGCCGCGATCGCGGAGCGTGCAGTTTCCAGGGAACGAGTTAAACAATGGCAAAAACTTACACAGTTGAAATCAATCATCAAGGCACCACCCACACCATAGAAGTGCCCGAAGACAAACAAATTTTGCGTGCCGCTTATGGGGCGGGGATAATGGATCTGCCGAGTTCTTGCAATTCCGGGGTTTGTACCACCTGTGCGGCGAAGATTATCGGCGAAGGCAGTGTGGATCAAAGCGATGCGATGGGTCTCGGACCGGATCTGCTAGAGGAAGGATACGTGCTGCTGTGTGTTGCCTATGCGCGATCGAATCTCAAAATCGAGACCGAAAAAGAAGATGAAGTTTACGAGCGTCAATTCGGTCAAGGTTAAGGAGTTTTGCTTCTATAAAATGCCAAGGATGGGGAGAAATGTTCACTTCTGTGTATGCCACTCAACCCTTGGGGTGGGAAAGGCGTACACAGGAGTCACCCCTTAACTTTACCCCGCCGATGGAATGGCGGTTAATTGCGAAAGAAATTGCCGAATAGGGAATCATTATTAGGAGAAGAGGGATGACGACTCATTTTATCAGTGCGGAAATCGACCTAAAAGCCTCGCCGGTGGAGTTGCAACAAGAGATTGAGGGAGAATTGCAAAAGCGAGGGGAACCCCTGCGCTGGGCCGTGACTGATGTAGATACCGCCAAACAAAAAGCCAAAGTTGAGGCGGTGGTGACGGTGGAAGCGAAGGAAGGCGATCGCTAACTGGCTTGTTCATTTAATGTGCATAATCAATCGAGATAGCAAATCGATGGTCAATTAGTAGACTAGAGGGGGAAAAAGGCCGGGTTTTTATCTTAATCTTTGTGGCGAAACCGTCATTATGTATGTTTGAGAAAATACCCAGTTTTTAACCCTGAACAGGAGTCTTGCGCCAGGGAGAGTTTGACACAACGATTGGTTTAAAAGCCAATAAAATATGCAAATTAAAAGATGTTTAAAAGACTAGAGCGAAGCCAGAGGGTAGTATTGGGGAAAGAAAGATGACTCAACGTCCTTACACGGTGGTGTTAATTGTACCGACAGGTGTAGGGGCAGCGATGGGGGGATATGCGGGGGATGCGTTGCCCGTAGCCAGAGCGATCGCGCAAGTAGCCGATCGCCTGATTACCCATCCCAACGTGCTCAACGGTGCCCAACTGTATTGGCCGATCGCCAATGCATGGTATGTAGAAGGGTACGCACTGGACAAATTTGCGGCTTCCTGCTGGGGGTTGCGATCGGTATGGCAAAATCGCATCGGGTTAATTTTCGATCGCGGCATCGAACCCGAGTTAAGAGTGCGGCACTTGCAAGCAGCGGATGCCACGAGAGCCACATTAGGGTTAAACTTAACCGACTATGCCATTACCGATGCGCCCTTAAACGTGGAATTGCGACTCTCCGAGGCGGGAGCGAGTTGGGGAAGCATTGGCAACCCAGATAGTTTGCTCAGGGCCGCAGAGAAATTAATTGAGCAAGCCAAAGCCGAAGCGATCGCAGTGGTTGCGAGATTTCCCGATGACGAAGGGAGCGAAGCCTTGCAAAACTATCGTCACGGAAGCGGAGTAGACCCCCTTGCCGGTGCCGAAGCAGTAATCAGCCATTTAGTAGTGCGGCAATTTCAGGTTCCCTGCGCCCATGCCCCTGCCTTATTGCCCCTGCCCTTAGAGCCAGAGATTTCCCCCCGTGCCGCCGCCGAAGAAATTGGCTACACCTTTTTACCTTGCGTGTTAGCCGGATTGAGTCGCGCGCCGCAGTTTATCACCCCAAAAAATAGTAACTCTCGCGCTTCGGATTTGTGGGCCGAGGACATCGATGCGGCAGTCATTCCTGGCAATGCAGCCGGGGGCAGTGCTGTGCTAAGTTTGAGTCAGACCCGCACCCAGATTATCGCGGTGAGGGACAATCACACCCAGATGCGAGTTCCGCCAAAAAAATTGGGAATTGCAGCCGTAGAGGTAAACTCATATTTAGAGGCACTGGGTGTGTTAGTGGCGCATCGGGGCGGAATTTCCTCGGCGGCGCTTTGTCCCCAACTCGATCCGCTTCAGTGCCTTAACTGAGCGAGGGAGGTGACAAGCCTCATCTGCGGTCAGTGGGCGATAAAAATTTTCTTCGAGAGTACCGGTGTCAGAACAGCTTCCGAACGAGCCAGAAATGGAACCCCTCACGCGGCCTCAGATTCTCATTGCAATGGGGGTAACAGCCATCATTTTGCTGGGGGTAGCAAAGCTGTGGCTTTACTTGGGCAGCGTTTCGAGATTGGCATGGGAGTGGGATTGGTTGGCGATCGCCTGGGGTGTGGGTCTTGGATTTGGGATTAGCGCCGCCAGTTCCATTGTCTATCGCTGGTGGCCAGCCTATCGTCGCTGCGCCAATTTTTACCTGGAATTAGTGTTAGAACCCTTACTGTGGCCGGATTTAATATGGCTTGGACTGTTGCCCGGAATGAGCGAAGAATTGTTATTTCGCGGCGTGATGCTGCCGGCGATCGGGATGAATCCGGCGGGATTGGTGGTATCGAGCGCTTGTTTTGGGTTCCTGCACCTGAGCGGACCCCAACAATGGCCGTACATGGTATGGGCGACCATCGTGGGGCTGTTATTAGGAAGCAGCGCCTTAATCACGGGAAATTTGCTCGTGCCGATCGCCGCTCACATCGTCACCAATTTGCTCTCCAGCGTGCTGTGGAAAATGGGCAAAATGAGCCAAGAAAGCGAATCGCTGGATTAAGATAAATCGGCGAGACTCAAGCTGTTTTCGAGGGTTATGGCAGGGGAAATCCGGCGAGAGTTCGTGCCGCCATTGCGATCGCCTGCGGGTAGATTTCATATTCTCGTTCTTGAATGCGATCGTGCAGGGTTTGCGCCGTATCTCCCGGCAAAATCGGCACGGCAGCCTGGATTAAAATCGGCCCGCTATCCACTTCTAAGGTGGCAAAATGAACCGTACATCCCGTAATTTTTACCTTAGCTTCCAGGGCATCTTCCACTGCATGAGCGCCTTTGAAACTGGGTAATAAACTGGGATGAATGTTGAGAATGCGATTGGGAAACCCCTCAAACAGAACCCGAGTCAGAATTCGCATCCATCCGGCCATGACCACTAATTCTACATCCAAATCGCGTAAAGTTTCGACAATTTTGCGGTCGAAGTCTTCGCGTTTTTTGAAGTGACGATGATTGAGCAAAACGGCGGGAATATTTCGGCGTTCGGCGCGTTCTAAGACTGTGGCACGGGGATTGTTGTAAATTAAGACTTGGATTTGAGCATTCAATTGTTGCGTGGAGATTGCCTCAGCAATGGCTTCAAAATTCGTGCCGCTGCCCGAGGCGAGAATACCTAATTTAAGTGGGCGATCGCGCGGTGGATTCTCGGCCATAAAATTGGGCGGCAACACTGGAGAAATAACAAAACTCGACATAGATTTGCAAGTCGCTGACGTAGACATCATGCAGGAAATGATAGAGCGGTTTGGCTGGTTTTCGATCGTCCCCGAAGAGCGACCCCGATGAGCCAGATTCGGCTAAGGGCTGGCGATCGGGGCAATCGAAACCCCAAAGGGGATATTTTCTCCGCAGCGGTTTGCTCGATAGTGCTTGCACCGGTCCAGGTTTTCCCATCCTCCTCATCCCGGTTATTTTGCGCCGATGGGGGGTGACTTGCAGGCGATCCGCCCCTGCGATCGCGCCTGGATTTGGCGATCGGGGTTTGGGGGTAAAAACCGGAAAGCCGTTTCCCACAAAGCATAGCGGTGCAAACGCTTGGAATAGAAAAAACCCACGGTTCGAAGGGGCGATCGCGCTCATCCGCCGTGGAGGATTGCGAAAGCGACCTCAATAGGTTAGTCTTTCTGTGAATTGGCAACTGGGGAACCGCAGACTGGTGGACTCGCGCCACCAGAGGAAGGCAATCGCTTTCCTCCTCTCGGGATTCCAATCTCCCTCAATCCCCAATCAAGGCGCTCAAACCCATCCCATTGCCCCCTTAACCAGAGTTTTACCGGGCGGGGGGACCGGGTGGCGAGGGATAGCAACGCCAAGCCGGGGAATAAATTCAAACCGAGGAATCTCCAGTGTGAAAATTGGCGATCGCGCCTTTATTTTTCCAAGCGCCATCCCACCCTTACCCAGTTCCCATGAAAGTTACTTTTATGTAAAACGGGGGTCTTTATTATCTTTGATTAACCATAACATTCCCCGCCAATCAATTCCTATACCGAGGATCGGGGGGTTAGAAATATCGTCGGAAGGATCTGCACTCTGAGGCGAGAGCAACTTTTCCACACCCACCGAGGAACCGCCGGATTTCTTAATCGTCACATTTCTTATTCGTCCTAATCTAACCGCTAAAAATGATGACAAATGAATTCCAAGTGGTAAAATAGTTCCGCTTGGGTTGCTGTCGGGCAATAGCCAACATCAACCCCTAAGAAGGTGAAAACTGCTAAACTGGTACCCCAAAACCAATTTGGGAGTCAATTTCCTTTCCCCAATCTGAAGTGACGGGTTTGGCTTCCTCGATCCGAATCCGAATCCGTAACAGAAGATCTGGATAATTCAAAATCAAGGAAATTCCCAAATATGTAACGGGGGGATGGTCAAAACTATCCACGAACCGGATTAATATATCAAGAAAAGCAGGATCGCTTGGTGCCAAAAATTCTATTAGGAGTGGATGCATGAACATTCCATCGCAGACCAACATTTTTGAAAATCTCCGCCAGCAACTTACAGGTTTACGCAGTGCTGCAAAGAGGTGTTTATCCGTGGGTTTGGCTTTATTGCTAGCCACCTTTGCCACCTTTACGTGGAATTGCGACAGCGCCCTCGCCGTTGAGGAAATTATTCTAAACTATGGAACCGCACGCGAGACGATTTCCATAGAAGATTTAGAAACCTTCGTAGAAACAGGAGCAGAACCGCCGGAATTTCGCACCCGATTGGGAATTTCCGAACGGGATGTAGAGGCATTGCGTTTTATTTTGTCCGAACCAATTCCCGTATCTCGGGAATTTTTGAGAAAAGTGCTCAACAGCACCATCGGACAATTCGTATTGACCCGACTCGAACCGGTGTTTGGAGTAGCAGTGGAAGAAAACGTCTCTGAAGTCATCGATGCCTTTTTAGATGCGGCAGACAATGACGAATTAAGCCTGTTTGAACTGTTTGTAGAGTATCCAGAAACGCGACTGGTAGTGAACGGACCGTTGCTGGAAGAAGCGTACAATCGAATCAGCTTCATTGCCACCGACGTACTGGCGATCGCCCAAGTGGTAGAAACCTATCTGTACGATTTGGTTTGCACCGACGAAGGTTTATTTGGTTCAGATATGAACAACCCGCCAGCCCCGGAACTGTTCCGCAGTTCGACCTCGACAAATTTCGGGTGGCAACGATAAACCGATTTGTCTTGAATTAGGCAAGACAAACTCATCTCTCGCATCGCCTCGCGAGTGGAGGATTGAAATCAGCTTTATCAGCATATCCGCACGCGAGGCAAGGATGACTAATCCTTCAGGAGTGAATCCATGAAATTGCGCTTCCAAACCTTTCTCAAGCGTGTTAACGCTATCCGTCAAAAGTGGGTTAAATTTGTCGCCCTCGCCCTGGCAGTTTTTATAACCACCTTGTCTTTGGTGGTATTTAATCCCAATCCAGCCGTGGCGACCAAAAAAGTGGTTCTAACCTACGGACCGCAGACATTACCGATTCCGGTATCCGAACTCGTCACCTTCGCCAGAACCGGAGAAGCCTCGCGAGTTTTGAGATTTTTAACCGGTGTTGCTAATGTCGATCGCGATACCTTTCGCACCCTTTTGACCCGCGAAATTCCAGCCAACGTGCGATTTTTGGATCGCGCGCTCAACTTTATCGGCGGCGAATTATTCCTCTATGAAATCGGTCAGGTGATTTATCCGCCTTCCCGTCGTAAAGAAATCGAAGCATTGCGATCGAGTATCGTGCTTTCTGCGGCAGACGATCGCAGCGTTTCCCTGTTAGAGGTGATTGAAAAATATCCCGCTCAGGAACTTTACGTGGATGCTAGACAGATTAACAAAGCTTACGGTGAAATCGAATTCTTGGTCGAAGGCGCTATGGAATCGATTATGTTCCTCAGAGAAACTCTGGCTGACTTAATTTGTTAAGCTCAATGTTTGCTGGATAAAACCGTCAAAACAGAGACTCTGTAAACTCCCTTTTTTGGGAGTTTAAAATTCGAGGGAAAATTCAAAATTGCAATAACCAGACTGTTTCTTATCTAAAAAGAAGCAGTTTTTTTGCTTTTAAAACCGGAGAAAAAGTAGAAATGCAACGCGGCTGAAGAGGGAGTAATAGGCTCAAAAATGAAAGATATAGCCTTTCTCAAATTCATTTGGTAAGTAGCCGAATAGTCATTACCGCGCTTACACCTCCGAAATGAAAAATTCTCTACCTTACTCATATGAAAATCTTATAACTATGGCGCGATCGCGACAGGTTTTTTTCACCGATGGGGCGCTACAGGATAAATAACTATTGCGCTTATCGGGATAGTTTTTTCCATCCCTGGGAGTTGGACTAGGGATAAATAACTATTGCGCTAATCGGGATAGTTTTTTCCCATCCCTGGGAGTTGGACTAGGGATAAATAACTATTGCGGATATCGGGATAGTTTTTCCCATCCCTGGGGGTTGGACTAGGGATAAATAACTATTGCGGATATCGGGATAGTTTTTTCCCATCCCTGGGGGTTGGACTAGGGATAAATAACTATTGCGGAAATCGGGATAGTTTTTTCCATCCC
>NZ_JAYFEQ010000671.1:0-278 GCF_055795085.1 Phormidium sp. CCY1219
CTCGTAGGGCTTAGGCTGGTCAGCTACCTAAAGTCAGGGGCTAGAAGCCCCGTCTCTTTAGAGCGGGGTGCTGACAAATAGCCGCTCTAGAGTCGATAGTTCATTTTGACTGTAATCGATCTGAGGGTTTTAGAAATCCGTAATTTTGCCGAACTTGCGAGCTTCATCACCTTCGGCATCCACGCAGAGGCGGGGTAAATGAGTGACGTACTCCCGACGCCGACCGCTTAGGCGGTACGGCGCGGGCTTCTGGGCCGAGACCTTTGAGATCTGGGTTT
>NZ_JAYFEQ010000672.1:0-4741 GCF_055795085.1 Phormidium sp. CCY1219
GGAGCCGGATGAGGTGAAAGTCTCAAGTCCGGTTCTGAAGACGAGTAGTTCTGGTGACGGAATTGCTTAGTTTAACTCCAGTGATGCGCGTTGACCCAATAGCAGAGAATTTAGTGAATATGGTATCAACTCAAGTTAAGGCGGTGGAAAACACAGGTCGTCAGTATCTACCCCAACAAAGCGGAGAAACCGAAACTCGTTCGCCGAACCAGGAGCTGTTGCCCCTGAGTGCCAGAGCGAACGAGAAAGATCGGTTAGAGATTGGGGGTTGCGATGTAGCGACCCTGGTGGAGCAATTTGGCTCGCCGTTGTATATTTTAGACGAAGCCACCTTGAGAGCGGCTTGTCGGCAGTATGTGGACTCCTTATCTCGGTACTATCCCGGAGAGTCGCAGGTCTTGTATGCCTCAAAGGCGTGGAGTGCGGTGGCCATTTGCGCGATCGCGGCGCAAGAGGGGTTAGGCATTGATGTAGTCAGTGGTGGAGAGCTCTATACCGCTCTAGAAGCGGGAGTCAAGCCCGAGAAGATTTACCTGCACGGCAACAATAAATCCCGGGAAGAGTTAGAGCAAGCGGTTGCTTGTGGCTGCACGATCGTGGTAGACAACTGGCTGGAGTTGCAGATGGTGGGGGAAATTGCCGAAAAAGCGGCAGAAGCGATCCGCATCATGGTGCGCTTCACCCCCGGGATCGAGTGTCACACCCACGAATACATCCGCACCGGGCATCTCGACAGTAAATTTGGCTTCGATCCCGAAGGAATGGACGATGTATTTCGCTGGGTGAAAGAGCATCCGAGGCTATCGCTAATCGGCTTGCACGCGCATATTGGCTCGCAGATATTCGAGCGACAGCCGCATCGGGATCTCGGTGGCGTGATGGTGCAGTGGTTGGGAAAAGCAGCCAGTTATGGATTGCAGATCGAGCAACTGAATGTTGGCGGGGGTTTGGGCATTCGCTATACGGAAGCCGACGATCCGCCGAGTATCGAGGAATGGGTGAAGGGAGTCAGCGAAGCGATCGCCGATGAGTGTAAGGCTCAGCAGGTAAACTTGCCGAAATTGCTTTGCGAACCCGGGCGATCGCTGATCGGACCGGCTTGCATCACCGCTTACCGGATCGGCTCGCGCAAAGCCATCCCGGGAATCCGCACCTACATTGCAGTGGATGGCGGCATGTCCGACAATCCCCGACCGATCACCTACCAATCCAGCTATCGCGCCGTACTCGCCAATCGGATGTCCGCGTCGGTAGCCGAGACTGTTACCATAGCGGGTAAGCACTGCGAATCTGGCGACATCGTAATCCACGATGCCGAGCTGCCGGAAACGAACAGTGGCGACATTCTAGTGGTGATGGCCACCGGTGCCTACAATTACAGTATGGCCTCCAATTATAACCGGGTACCCCGACCGGCCACCGTACTCGTGGCAGAGGGAGCAGCCAATATCATTATCGCTCGCGAAACCTACGAAGATTTGATTCGACACGATCGCCTGCCAGAACGGCTCGTTAACCGGGGTTAACCTCACGGCGAGGGGCGATTGGGTGGGGTGAACCTCTGGGGTCAACCGATGCGATCGGGTTGGTGGTCACGGTTCGATCCGGCTGGCCGATTCCCCACCCCCTTGACCCCGGGGTGCCCCGGAAATAGAACCCGCCAAACCGCAAGCAGCTAGAGCGGAGGCTAGCTGAGTAATCTTCATGCCGTAGAAGCGCAAGGATAGTCGAGATCCAATGGGATATTTGTGGATGCAATTGTCGATCGACCCAACCTGGGTTCAGTCCTTGTTGCTTCACATGCTTGAAATTTGGAAGCAATGGCTCAAAGGTCCGCTCGACATCATCTTCGTGTTGGCGCTGACCTATATGGTGCTGGTCATCATTGGGGAGCGCCGCACCCTCTGGATCGTTCGCGGCTTTATCATTCTGATGGTGGCGGCAACCTTAAGCAGCCAACTCAAGCTGGATTTACTGAGTTTTGTCTTACATAAGTTAGTCATCGGCTCCGCTGTGGCAATGGCGGTGATGTTGCAGTCGGAGTTCCGTCGATTTCTCGAACAACTGGGTAAAGGCGAAATCAAGCAACTGTTTCAACCCGATCGGCAAACAATTCCCAAACCCGATAGCACGATCGATGAAATTGTTGATGCAGTGAAAGAACTCTCCCAAAACCGCACCGGGGCTTTAATGATTCTCGAAACCAGTGGGCCGATTGACGAACGAGATTTTTCGGTTCCCGGGGTGAGGATCAATGCAGAAGTGTCCAAAGAACTGTTGCAAACCATTTTTCAAACCAGTACCCTGTTGCATGATGGAGCACTTTTAATTCGATCGTCTCGCATTCTGGCGGCGGGGGTAATTCTACCCCTTTCGGAACGTTCGGCCTCCCGTCAACTGGGAACTCGCCACCGGGCAGCAATGGGAATTACCGAACGGGTCGAAAATTGCGTTTGCGTTGTTGTATCTGAAGAAACTGGCTCGATCTCGCTGGCAGAAAAGGGGGTGCTGAATCGACCGTTAACCAGCTCTAAACTGAAAGAACTGCTACAAGCGCGATTCTCGCAATCTGTGGAGCGCGAAGCAGTGGCTCCAGATTTGCGAAATTTGGGTCGCCAGCTTATTGCCAAAGGATTGAGTCTTTTTTCGCGTTTGCTGCGTCTTCCATCATCGGCTTCACGAGAGAAAAAATGATTACCAAGTCATCAACTTTACAACAGTTGCCTGCTGACCTCGACCGAGAGCGACTGCCCCGACATGTGGCAGTCATTATGGATGGAAATGGTCGTTGGGCAAAGCGTCAGGGAATGCCGCGCATTATGGGGCACCGACGGGGGGTAGATGCCCTGAAAGATTTGCTGCGCTGCTGTAAGGATTGGGGGATTAAAGCCCTCACCGCTTATGCGTTTTCGAGCGAAAACTGGGGCCGCCCTTTGGAAGAGGTTAATTTTTTGATGACTTTGTTCGAACGGGTCTTGCGACAAGAACTCCAGGAGATGATGGAGGAAAACGTGCAAATTAACTTTGTGGGGAATTTGCAAGCGTTGCCACCATCCTTGCAAGCGGAGATTGCCCGCTCGATGGAACAAACTCGTCAGAATGAGGATATTGCGTTTACGGTGGCGACCAATTACGGGGGTCGTCAGGAGATTTTGCAAGCTTGTCGGGCGATCGCCACTCAGGTACAGCAAGGTTTAATCCACCCGGATGACATTGACGAAGTATTGTTCGAACGCCATCTTTACACCACTAATGTGGGGGATCCGGACCTGCTGATTCGCACCAGCGGCGAAATGCGGATTAGCAATTTTCTCCTCTGGCAATTGGCTTATTCGGAACTCTACGTCACCGATACGTTATGGCCGGATTTCGATCGCCAGGAATTCCATCTGGCGTTGCGTTCCTATCAACAACGCCATCGCCGCTTTGGCAAGGTCTGACCCGCCCACGCGAGGAGTCGGAAAACGGGAGCGAATTCTCTGTCCATTCCCCCTTATTTCCCGTTCTCCCGCGCTTTCCCCGCCTACGGTCCGCTAAATACCGCTTCTTCCACATCTCGCCGACTCAGGGAATATTTGAACGATCGCTGAATATCCTGTCCCCCCGTCCCGGAATTGATATAGCGCACGGTAATTTCTTCAGTGTCGAGCCACAGTTGCGCGGTCCAACTGGGCCGTTCCACAAACCAACAATTGCGCTCTTCTGAGTCTTGCTTGCATCCAAGCTGTTGCAGCCAATGCTCGATTTTGGGCAGGGGATGATTGTACAAGGGGGTATCGGGTTGCGGCAGTATCATGGATTTTCCAACGTTAACTGGGCTGAGTGCTGATGAAATCTCGATTGGTTTGCGGCGGTTCTGGGGAGTTGCCTGGGGATTTGTCCAAAGTCGAGCGATCGCCTCTGGCAGGAGTTCAACTTCCTCAAAATCTTACCGCGAATTCGGGATAATTTGGGGGATGGATTCGCCAAGCTCATCCGGGGTCCCTAGGTGGCGATCGCTCCGTGCAAAGGGGTTGACATTTGACTCGATTTGTGCATCTACGCTTTCCCCGGGGTTCGGTGCGGTGTCGAGTCCCATCGGTTGAAATGCGGCATCCCCGCGCATCAATCCAATGGCGATCGCTAACAGCAAACAGCCCACCAAGGTTAACCCCAAAATAAACAAGGCAAATAGCTCTCCCGCCGACAAGGGCCGGTCTGTGGGGTCGATATATGCGGCTGAAGACCTGAACGATTGCGACTTGGCATCCGCCCGCTTTACCGTCGACGGCGGCATCACTGCATAGCGATAGCTGCGCCCGCGATTCAGGCGCAACTGAAAATCATAAAGCTGTCTCTGCTGCGGATCGCTCAGGGTGGCATAGGCTTCCTTCAGTTGTTGGAACTTCTCCCGCGCTACATCCGAGGGCAGTTCCGTGGTATCGGGATGGTAGCGCTTGCTCAATTCCCGATAGGCACGCCGAATCTCCCCGGCGGTGGCTGTAGTTGACAGTTCCAGCAAGCTGTAGTAGTTCGGGAGACCCCGGGGAAAGGGTGGGATCCCTGAGGTTGGGTTGTTTGGATTTGTGCGGTTCTCAGTCACAGCAAATACTCGGAGCGCCAGGTTGCTTGATATTCTATCGAAACTGAACTCATTTTGATACTCCCTACGGATAAATCCGAGAGATTCTTAAAGAGTCCAAAGTCGGACTTTTAAAGGCGCTTTTCCCCACACCCCTACTGACTCCATTGAGATTGAACC
>NZ_JAYFEQ010000673.1:0-10705 GCF_055795085.1 Phormidium sp. CCY1219
CCATTAATTTCAACGGCGCTATCGGCAATAATGCCATTGGTTTCGATATCACTGCCGTCAATACTAACGGTATTTCCCGAGTTAATCGGTTGGAAAACCGTGACGCTACTACTGCCATTAATATCGATACTGTTTGTGGCAGATAAAGCCTCGGTTTGAATTTGATTCCCGGAGAGGGATAACCCGTTTACGGGGGTTGTTTCACCCACGGGGTTTTCTAAGGTAATATTGGCAGTTCCGGCGTTGAGAGAGAGGGTTTGATTTCCATCGACCGAACCCGTGAAATTAATATTGCCATTGCCAGTGGTGGTATCGATGCTCACATCAGACAGGAGGGAAATTCCCGCCGCATTGAGGGTGACGCCATCGCTGCCCTGGGTCGTGAGATTGCCGGATAAGGCGATCGCGCCTGTGGTGGTGGCAGTAAGGCTATCCAGAGGAGTGGTATTTCCCACGGCGGGGAGAGCGATGTCTGCGGAACCTGCGGTGAGATTGAGGGGAAAATTGCCGTCGATCGCGTTACTATTGAGGGCGATCGCGCCATGGCCGATAATGGTATCGATAGTTACCGGACCGGTTAAGGTAATGTTAGCCGAAGTGAGACTAACACCATCTGCGCCAGTGGTGGTTACATTGCTACTTAACGCGATGTCGCTGTTGGTGGTTGCCGTTAATGCGGTCAGCGCAGTGGTACTGCCGATCGCGCCATTAAAGGCGATCGCGCCGCTGTCGGAGGTGACAGTTAGAGTCTGCGCGCCATCGAGAGGGGTATTAAAGGTAATGTCGCCACTGCCCGATTGAATGGTGGTGGGAAATACCAGGGTAGCGGTATTGCTGGTAACAATGCCAGAACCGTCACTGCGACCGATTGTCAGGGAGCTAAACCCTTGCAGGGCGGCAAGGTCGGTGGCGGTGATATCTAAGGTGCCGATGCCGCTATCGGTGGCATTCCCGATCGCGATCGCCTGAGTGGCGGTGGTGGGTTGCAGGGCGATCGCGCCGTTGCCCAACATTGTAGCGCCAAAGTCCAACTCGTCGCCGCTTAAGGTGATATCCCCCACCACCGTGACATCATCGCCATACACTTGACCCACGGTGCCGGTTGTGGTAACGTTGCCATTGAGTGCGGTAGTGCCGCCAGCATCGGTGGTCAGGCTTTCAGCAGCGATCGTACCTTGAAAAACTGTGGTGCCGGTGCTGTTGGCGGCGATCGCGCCGAGGGGAGTGGTGCTACCCACGGTATCGGCGATTTCGATAGTGCCGGTGCCGGCATTCAGGGTCAGGTCTGCATTGCCATCCACAGTGCCGCCCAACTGCAGAAGTCCGCCAGCAGTCTCTATGGTTGCTGCATTGGTAAGGGTAGTATTGCCACTGATAATAATCCATTGCGTAGCAGTAGTGAGATTAGCTCCCAGGGTGGTATTCCCAGACAGGGTAATGGAAGCATCATCGGTGCCGGTAATTGGCCCTTGCACGGCGATCGCGCCATTGGGGGATTGCAGGATTAGCGGATCGGCACTGCTTATCCCATTCGCATCCACGGTCAGCGTCCCGCTACCATCTGTGCGTCCGATGGTTTTCTCGCTAAACCCATCGGCGATCGCCAACCACTCGGTTTCCGTCAAGTTCAGACTTCCCGCCACGGTAGTAGTCGCACCCACCTGAATATTGCGGCCAGCATCGTTCGGTTGCAACGTGAGCGTCGCGCTGTTGTTGCTGGAGATGCTATCCGGTGTGGTGGGTAACTCAATCTCATCTCCGGTTAATTCGATGTTTCCCCCGGTTCCCGTTCCACCGGGTTCGCTAGAGGCATTGATGCGAGTGGTGATAGTGAGAGTATTCCCGGCATTGAGGGCGATATTTCCGCCATTGCTCGTGCTTGCGCCGCCGAGACTATCCAGGGACGTGGAGTTTATCTCGGCGATCGTGATGTTATCGGTAGCAGTGACCTGGATAGCGCCGCCATTGCCCGCTAGACCGCCGTTTCCGTCAGCACTGGAGTTGATATTTCCCGCTGTGATATCCCCGTTGGTGGCGGTGAGGCGAATTTCCCCGCCATTCTCTCCGGGGTCGAACGTACCCGTGGTAACGTCGCCGACGGCGATACTTGCTGCCGAAATCGACAGATTTCTAGAGCGCGCCAAAATCCCATCATTGAGATCCTCCATCGAAAACGATCCGACCCCATCTCCATCCGCATCGGCGGTTAAAGAAATCGACCCCCCGGGACCTTCTGCAAATATCAAACCGTCCCCTAAGTTCTCGACTACGATATCGTTCGTTGCTTCTAGGACAATATCCGCACTGGCGGGCAGTAGGGACAATGTTTCCACCGAAATGGTATATTCTCCCGTGCCATCTCCGGAGAAAATCGCTCCTTGCGGGTCTCCAGCATTGGGGATATCGGCGTTGAGTTCGTTGTCATTTGCGGCTTCGCCGGCTGTAGCCACGATGCGGATATCGGTGGGGTCGAGCAACAAAGTGCCTAACTGGCCCTGGGGCGCGCGCAGATCCACTTCCCCGCGAAACTGCAAGGTTTGCTTGCCGGAAATTTCTACAAAGCCGCCATTGTGAGGGGTGGAAGTGGCTGCAGAACCGCCCCGGGCGCTAATCTTGCCGGAAAACCAAGTATTCTCGTCCGCCCAAACGATAACCCGGCCCCCGTCTCCCGTCTCTAGGGCATCGGCATTGAGCTGGGTGTGGGCACTGACGAAGGTGCGATCGGCGTTGGGAATGCTGCCTTCCCCGCGAAAGTCCCCGCCGATGCGAATCGTCCCCCCACCGTGGTTTCCCGAGGCATCGATAGTGGCATCGATCGCCGCCACCCGAGTTCCCAGCAGATTCACTTCTCCCCCGGTGAGCGCGCCTCCCTGCCTTTGCGCTACATCCAAGGTACCGGCAGCGATCGCATCCCCGGGTTGCGGGTCGAGGGTCATCCCGGAACCGGATATCGCAATGCTGCCATCGGGGTTAACTCGCACATCCCTGGCATGATTCGCACCGCCTCCCGTGAGCAATTCCGGCAAGGCAAGCGGGGTGAGAGACCTAGCGGTAGTGAGAGAATCCGAGGCAACCACCTCTAAACTCAGCAGATGGTTCGCTTGGGAAATGCGAATCGCACTTTCTCCGGGAACCGCCGCCAGAGTAATGCTTCCCCCGGGGGCGGAAAGGGTGCCGGCATTCAATACCGTACCGCCGAAAAAGGCAATGTTCCCCCCCGGTTCTACGGCTAAATTCCCCAGGTTGACGATTGACCCGGGATAGGAAACATCGAAGGCAAATCGAGCGGGAGCTCCCACCAAAGCCGCCCAATTATTATCGCCAATCGAGCGGAACCAATGCTCTCCAAATCCGATGCGCGTGGCACTGGTTGCGGTAAAATCTCCCGGCACGTTTAAGGTAGCATTCGGTCCGAACAAAATGCCTGCTGGGTTGACTAAAAATAAGTTGGAATTTCCGCCGCTGACTTGAATCAATCCGTTGATAATCGAAGCGTCGCCGCCGGTGACACGCCCGAGAATGTTTTGAATTTCCGGGCTAGAAATAAAATTGGCCGTTTCCCCCGCATCTAAGCCAAAGCGGGAAAAACTGTGAAATAAATTGCCCCCATCGCCGGAAAGCTTTCCTCCGTGGATATCGTAGCGATTTTCTTCCGGCGTTACTCGAGTATTCGTCCCGTCAGCAGCCGGTGCGATGGGTTGGGCGAGGGATTGTCGCTCTCCCGCCTCGCTGAAGATTCCCAAAATAATAGCAGCTACAACAAACGTAATTTTTTTCATAGGAGAATTCCAGTAACTAGACTGAGCTACAATACCGGTTTTTATCAAAAATAGAGAGGTTTACCTAGCCTAGAGAAATTATTTCTCTAATATATTTTTTACCGATTTTTTATAAAAATGTCAAGCGGTGGAGGGAAGATTTACTAAATCTTTACATCTCATCGAATTACTCAAAGCCCAGTGCGGGTCAGTGGATCCGGTTTACGCGATCGCCCTGGGTCAAAGGTAGGTCTGTATCCCTAGGCGCGCGTAAGGGAAACTCGGGTTTAGGGGAGGAAATTTTACCTAAATTGAGAAGCCGGGAGTCTTTGGGAGTGGGGGTTTCCAACATCGAGTAGGGGCGATCGCATCCCCACGCCAGATTTTACCTCCTTGGAGTTTAATACACTTAATTTGCATGATATTTAAAAGAGACTCCACCGAGTTGCGCTTTAAAAAACGCAAACATAGGAACCCCCTAGACCGGGAAGTGGATGTGCTAAATTTCCAGCTTTGCCGCGTTCTTTCTGCCTTTCCCAAGCTTAGGCAAAACCTCGCTTCAACCGCCCCCCTTTCTTATCAAAAATCCGCCCAAAATTGACCCAACTTACTTAACCGAGGTTTTGAGCAATTTAAACGTAAAAAACCCCGCCGGCAATTTCAGCGAAGCGATCGCCTTCCCGCCGGGAAACCCCGAGGGGAAAAACCTGTGGAAGGCGCTATCTTGTCCTCATTCTGCCTTCTACTGGGGCGCGATCTCTATCCACCGGGTTTTAAGTCTAAAGATTTGTTAAGTTTCGTTACAAAGCCGTTCGATATTGGCTAAAGTGATTATAGATGGAAAAACCAGGGTTAAATTTCCCGCTAACCTGAAGTTGCCAGAAAAAAACTCACTTAACCAAGGTGCAGTAGAATCAATAAAGACCGGGGGGGCATGCAATCAATCTTAGAGGGCGATCGCCCATACACCTACATCGGTAAGTTTAGGGCGGGGGAGCTGACAGCAGGAAGGGCAAGAATGAACGGGGAAAAAGCGATGGCAACAAGAGCCAAGACTCGCTCGAAAATGGGAACTGGCAAAGGCCACTGCTCGCCTCAAAAATCTGCTGTGGCTTCTTTTTTTTAGATACCAGGGAGTCAAACGAAGGAGGAGAACCAGTGATTCCGATGAAGTTTGAAAAACAGCGGCTTCCGAGGAACCGAGAAGCAAGGGCAATGCCCTATCAAACGGTAAAAAAAAGAAATTGGTTCCAGCGATCGCAGCAGTTATTTCCTTGGAAAAAAGGCTTCGTCGGGCAATTAAGCATTGCGAAAAAAATTGGTTACGGATATGCCTTAGCCATTGGGATTGCGGTGGTGGGAACCAGCGCCGGACTGACGATTGGAGATTATTACAAACAACAGGCACAGGAGCAACTGATACTGGTAGACGAACAGCAAGATTTGCTCAGGGACTTAGAAAGTGCAGTCGTAGACGTGCGATCGCATCCGCAGCGGTTGCTACCGGTGCTGGGAAAATCCATTTTATTTGAATACGAAACCTCGAAATTCAGTGCCGAAGTCAAACAATTAAACGCCCAGCTTTCGGAAATCGAATCCTTCCTCAACACTTACCCCGAAAGACTCGCCGTAGCGCCAGCAGATTTTCAAAAATTGCTCGTCGGCTATCGCAGCAATACAGAAGCCTACCAACAGCTAATCAGCGCGATGTGGGAGGACATTAATCCAGAAAAACTAAGCCGAGAAAACCTCTCCGAAGCCAGACAGAGGCTCTTGGTCAAAACCAGTGGAGAAAAAGCCATTCACATTGATTTTAAATTCGAGCGGCTGGCCGAACATTTAAACAGTATTATTGTCGCTTCGGAAACGCAACAGATGCAAGCGAATCAGAGGGTCGAGCGAGCGGAAACTCTGAGAATGCAGATTGTCGCCTGCAGTATGCTACTCTCGGCGGCGATCGCCACAATTTTGGCCCTGCTCACCAGTCGCGCGATCGCTCATCCCTTAGAATGGCTCACCCAAGTCGCGCACCGGGTCACTAAAGAATCGAATTTCAAGCTGCGCGCCCCAGTCACCACCGAAGATGAAGTGGGATCTTTAGCCACCTCTGTGAATCAACTGGTCGAATGGGTAGGAGAATACACCCAACAGTTAGAAAACGCGCGGGAAACCTTAGAACAACGGGTAGAAGAACGCACGCAAGAACTCTCCCAAACCCTGGAAGAACTCAAGCACACCCAAGCACAACTGATTCAAAGCGAAAAAATGTCCAGTTTAGGGCAACTGGTAGCCGGCGTTGCCCATGAAATCAATAACCCGGTAAACTTCATTTACGGCAACTTGAATTATGCCAAAGATTATACCCGAGATTTGCTCGAATTAGTCAAGCGCTATCAAGAACACTATCCCGAAGCAGATCCGGATATAGAAGACTACATCGAAGACATCGACTTAGAGTTTTTGGTCGATGACTTGCCGAAAATTCTCGACTCGATGAAAATGGGAGCCGATCGCATCCGCCACATTGTTCTATCGTTGCGAAATTTCTCCCGCTTAGATGAAGCGGAGACCAAAAAGGTAAATCTGCACGAAGGACTGGAAAATACTTTGTTAATTCTCAAGCACCGCCTAGAGAACATCACAATCATCGAAGAGTATGGCAATTTACCCCCCATCCAGTGCTATCCCGCTCAACTCAACCAAGTGTTTATGAACGTGCTGGGAAATGCCCTCGATGCATTGTCCGAAGTAGAAGCAACCGAAAAGAGCGATCGACCCTCGCAAACTCCGCCTCCCTCTCCCACCATTCGCATTCACACCGCCGTGGAAGGCGATCGCGCGGCGATTCGAATTACCGACAACGGTCCGGGTATTCCCCCGGAGACATTAGAGAAGATTTTCGACCCATTTTTTACCACCAAACCGGTGGGCAAAGGAACGGGACTGGGGCTGTCGATTGGGTTTTCAATTATTCAAAAACACGGCGGCACCATTCAAATCAGTTCCGAAGTCGGACAGGGAACTGAAGTGGCGATTTTCCTCCCGATCCAGTAAACAGGAGTAGGAGCTAAAACGATGAAAAGGCGTTATTTTATCCAGTATAGTCTGTTATTTGTTGGCGGTTGTGCCAGCGCCACCCAAACTGATTTATCCCGGAGCGCGAAACCGGAAAAACTGCGATTAGCCATCACCGATGCTCATGGTATGGAAGAGTTAAAACGCCATTACGACCCCTTCCGGCGGGCGTTATCCGAGGTGTTAGAACTGCCCATCGAGTTTTACCCCGTGGAGAACTTTACCGCCGCCGGATCGGCACTGCACTTAAATTTAGTGGATTTAGTGTTAGCCGGACCGTCGGAATATGTGGTGGTTCATGCAAGGACGAATGCAGTGCCGGTGGTGGAACTCACTCGCCCCGGATACCGCACCCAGATTGTGGTGCGTGGCGACAGCGGGATAAAGTCTCTCGAACAGTTAAACGGTAAAACCATTGCCATGCGAGAGGTCGGCTCAACCAGTGCCCATTTGGGCAGTACGAAACTGTTGATGGATGCGGGATTAAATCCCCAGGTTGATTATACCCCGGTGATGTTAGGAAAAGAGGGATTTAATGCCTTAAAGAATGGCAAAGTGGATGCCTGGAGTGCTTCTACTTTTACGTACAAAAGAACCTTAGAACAAGAAGGGCTATCGGAAGCGGAATTTCCGGCGATCGCCACCGGGCCGCTATTGCCCAACGATATTTTTGTAGCCAACAGCAAACTGGATCCAACCTTGATCGAACACATGCGATCGCAGATGCTGGAACATCAAGACAAACTGATGCCCACCTTACTCGTTACTCCCAACCTGGCCAGTCGCTTTCAAAACTCCAAAATCATTCCTGCCAATGACGATCGTTATAACATGATTCGCGAAGCGTATAAAGCCACCGGTCAGGGGGATTTCATCCAATAGAAACTCTCCGTGCGACCCCTGCCGCCAGTCGGTGGGGGGATGAGCCTTGCAGTGGAAGAACCCCTGCCCTCGGGGGAATACTAACTCAGAGCGTGACTCAATCCAATACCCTATCCTACCATGAAACGGCGCAACTTCCTTTACTACGGCTTATTATTTGTGGGAGGCTGTACCCTCCTCCCCCAACCCGCCCGCGATCGCGACCCCTCCCGCCGAGGAAATCGCCCCGAAACCCTGCGATTTACCGTTACCGATCGCAATGGCATGGAAGAATTGCAGCGCGATTACGAACCGTTTCGCCAAGAACTGGCACGAGTGTTAGACAAAAAAATCGAATTTTTCCCCACTGAGAACTATACCGCAGCCGCCTCCGCACTTCAACTCGATCGGGTGGACTTAGTGTTAGCCGGTCCTTCGGAATATGTAGTAATTCAGGCAACCACCAATGCGGTTCCCCTGATTTCCGTTACCCGCCCCAACTGGCGATCGCTCATCGTGGTCCGTGAAGATAGCGGTATCCACTCCCTCACCCAATTACAAGGCAAAACCATTGCAATGGGAGCCATTGGCGGCACCAGTTCTCATCTCGCTCCCACTAAATTTTTAATCGATGCCGGATTGAATCCCAATACCGATGTCACCATCCGCATGTTAGGAACCCAAGGATTTAGCGGACTAGAAGAATTAAAAACGGGCCAGGTAGATGCCTGGGGCGGAGCTTCTCATCGCTACGAAAACTTCCTCGAGGCTGAGGGCGCAAACCGCAGTGCTTATCCGCCCTTAATTACCGGGCGTATCCTTCCCGGAGATGTGCTGGTTGCCAACAGCAAACTCGCTCCTGACTTCATCGAACAGCTACGCGAGCGAATGCTAAAAAACCGCGATCGACTGATAGAAGCCATTCTCGCCACTCCCAACAATCAGAAATATCGCAAATCTCAAATCGTGCGCGCCAATGATGTGGAATACGAGTTGATTCGAGAAGTGTACAAAACCATCGGACAGGGAGATTTTATGCCCTAAGATTAAAAGGAAATCCACCGATTCGTTCCCCACGGATCCCCCGCTTCCTCCCCGCCCCCGCCAAAACGCCGGGACAACCCAGGGATTTCCCGTCAGGTTGCCCATTACAATGAAAAGGTAAATGCTTCCAGCCTGCGATCGCAGGCTAAACTGATGTCGTGACAGGCGTTCCCCTGTCGAGAAAGCCGCTTATCTTACACCCACAACTATGGCAGGCTACAATATCGGCCTTGACTTTGGCACCACCAACTCGATTATCTCCTCCTTGAACGCGGGAGGCGTTCTCGAAGCCTTCCAATATGGAGGGCCACAGGGCCAGAAATACGTTCCTTCTTTCATTGCCTACGATGAGGGCTTTGCGGATATCGGGATGGCAGCGCGCACCACGGCGGCGAATCACCCGGATGTGGAGAGTTACGGCAATTTTAAAATGTGGTTGCCCCTCCCCCCGTCTGAAGTAGCCGATCGCTTCACCGGCGATCGCACCCCCATCCGTTTCACCCGCGACTACCTTTCCGAACTGTTAATTTCTCCAGAGAATCCTTACAGCTTCAGCAATCAACAAGGTCCCATCGAACGCCTAGTGGTTTCCGTCCCGGAAATTTGGCAGCGCGATATCTATAACCGAGGTCGAGAATCCCTACAAAAACTGATTCGCGAGCTGCAATTACCCCTGGTGCAACTGGTTAGCGAACCCGTAGCTGCCGCGACCTATTATGCCTGGGAAATGCAGCGCCGCACTCAGCACACTTCCACCAAGTCTTTTACGGGAAATTTGCTCGTGTGCGACATGGGCGGCGGGACTTTTGACGTTAGTTTGTGTCGCATTTATGGCGATAAAAAAGTCGAAGTGCTTTATTTTGACGGCCAAGGCGATCGCGGTCTCGACTCTGCCGGCGTTGCCTTCGATCGCCGCTGCGTCCAACAAGCTTACAAGGCTAAACACGGTCAGGCGATCGCGGAAAATCAACCGGAATTTATGCGCTTGTTGCGGGAATTTGAAAGCGTCAAAATTGCCACCCACGCCCGCGTCACCCGCAAACTGAGCGAGGCGCTCAAAAAACCCAAACGCTACGCCGATAAAAATATCTATGTCTTTGCTGGCGGCTACTGCGTCACCTTTCGTCAATTGCTCACTGCCTTTGCACCGATCGCCCAAGGCATCCAAACCGTCATGGAGCGCTTAAAACGATGGGTCAACCACCACCAAATCCCTATCGATCGCCTCTTTCTCGTGGGCGGTTTTTCTCAGTTTTTATTGGTGCAAAAAACCATTGTCAAGGCTTTAAAATTTACCCCCACCGACTCGCGGATCGACCGCAGTTTTAATATCACCCATAGCACCTATGCCATTTCCTATGGCGCTTGTTTGATTGCCAATGGTTTAGTCCAACCTACGGAAAAATACGTTCATACCTTGGGAATTGTGGTGGACGCCATGAACTCCCAAGCACAACGCGAACCGCGCTTTATTCCCATCATCCAAGGGGGATTGTCTTTAGATGCCTTGGCTCAACCGCAATTTGCCGATATCCCACCTTTGGTGGTGTTTCAAAATGACTCGCCCCTCACCCTGACTCTGTGGGTAGACCCCCAGTCTCAAGGCACTCGGTTTCAAGAATCTATCCCCGATACCGTGAAGCTTCCGAGTGACGAATCCGACGATTTATGGCGGGTGGGAATGCGCGTCGATCGCTCTCAAATCGGCTATCTCGTGATTGAAGACGTTCAGGGAAAAAAGCGGGTCGAATACGAGTTGGGCAATGCGATCGCCAATATGTTTCCCGGTTGTATTCTCCTCAATCCTTCCGATCCTACCCCCCCTCGCCATCGCGATCGCCCCTGAAAATCTCAGTCTTTGGGTTTATAATAAAAAGAAACTGATAGTCAAGCGTCAGGAACCCCATCCCTAAAGGGAGGGGCTTGGTAAGACTTTATTTTCCCAAGCTCACCTGACCAGAAGACCA